>JBBQIT010000037.1:0-14751 GCA_038325205.1 Bdellovibrionota bacterium | reverse complement strand
GTGTTCAAGAGTTCGTTAATCACATCCTTGCGACCTTCCCCTTTAAGCCGAATGAAATTGTGAGCGCTATCAATACCTCGCTATCCGATCCCAAATCCAATCTAAGCGAAGTCGATCGCAAAACGATTGTGGCTGTCAGAGATCAACTCGTCCGCGGGTCGAGGACCCCGATAGCGGCTTCTTTGGTCGGAGTACAAGACACTTCCGAAAGTCGTTAACTCCCCAAGACACAGATCCAGCTGCGTACATGGGCCCTCGCATGGCCGCAACTTCGCGCGGTTTTCCCCGAAATTCATTGCCGCTCCCAAGGTTCGCATGACAGATCGATTCATCACAATCTTGTAGGAGAGGTTTCGATGAACCGTCGCTTAGTGCTAGTAGCTCTTGTTGGTGCTTTTTCCCACTCTACTCTCGGTATGTCCATTGAAGCCAAAGACTTCAAACTTAAATGCCGAAAAGCGGACGGCCATTTTGGATCCTTGGACGTCGCCGCTTCCGATGATGAATATGTGATTAATGCCAACGAAGGTTACGCGCGAAATTTGGCGACCGAACTTCGCATCTCAGATTTAGACATTTCGAAACTAAAAATAAAAGTTCCGATCAAAGATTGCAAACTTTCGGAGACGGATGCTAAAGCCATCGAATGCACCTCCAAAGATGCCAAAGCCGAGTTCGACGGTAATGAAAAAGTCGAACTCGAACCTCGGGAGTTCCACCTTTCGGTCTACACATTGGTAGATGTCCCCAAAACCAAAGTTAGAATTGAAGCCTGCGGCGGCCGCTCCGTTCAAGTCGAACTCGATTTCGACTCCCCCCAGGGCAACTGCAAATAGACCACCCGGCATTCCGAAACAAAAGCCCGAACTTCGCCCAGCCTAGACCCTTTGGTTAATTTATGGCTCACTGCGCCGATAGATAGCTATTGGTTTAAGAAGAAGGTAGGGGATTGTGAAGGCTTTATCACTTTTCGTTCTAGTAGCGATCGCTTTCAGTCAGTGGGCCTCAGCTCAAGAGTGTACTTCGGGATGGCAAGCCAACCTTAATACCGATCCTAATCAACCCAAGGGCTACTCCGGCGACACTTCCGCAGGCTACGCGACTTTAGCCTTTCACGGAGATCCCAATATCCGTTTCGTCTTAAAAGGCAAATTTCCGAAAGCACGCTTTATTAGTTTGGAAACTTACGGCGGAAAGTTGAACCGTCATTTCGACGCCATTGTCGATACGGCGATCATTCCGGATCGCGGTTCGCAAAATCCCTTTCTCGAAGGGGCTGATATCGATAGCCCAGAGCGGAATTTCACTTTGAACCTAGTTCCTGAAGGGTATCAGAGCACCGAACCGAATGTGATCCACATGCCTAATAAAGGCGCCGCAGCTTTTATGTTTCGAATTTACGCTCCTGACCAGAATCAGCTCCTAGGCGTTTCTGATCTCCCTCAGATTTTTGCTTATGACGCCACTACAGGCGCTCCTATGAGTTGTCCTGAGCCTCGCAAATTCAAAGAGTATTTGAAATTGCCTCAAGTGTTAGCGACGACGATCATCGGCAAAAAGACGGTACTGAATTTTCGTCCAGCGGCAGTGAACCTTGGCGGAAATGGAGCCATTCCGACATATCTCTACGATGCTAACCAAACCAACTTTGGCGACGTCACCGTGGTCCACTTCAAAGCTCCCCAGTTTATGGACACCACCTCCGGAGTGGGTCCCTTCCCTCGTCAGGAGGAAACGAGATATTGGTCACTCTGCCTTCAAAACTTTGTGAAGAACGAAACTCGCGCGTGCCTGCCAGACGTTTTGGCTAAGGTTGACGCCAAAGGCTTTGTGAATCTCGTTTATGGCGGAAGCGATCATGTGAAACAGTTAGCCGAAGCCGCTGGGTTCAACTATCTCCCAGAGTCCCGCGCAAAAAACCAAAAGGTGCTGGGATTCGCTTATCGAAACCTTGTCCCGTCGGAAGCTTTCAAAAACGGAGCAATGTACCAGGGTGACTACCTGCCCACCGGAGTCGTCTGCCAAGAGTCGGAGTTTGTTCAGAAGCTCTGTGGCTGGGAGAGGTAAAATCCTTCTGTCTTACTCGATGCGTCACTTGTTTTTAGCCTTCCAAAAATCATTTGTGGAATCTGTTCACTCGGCCTAGTCTGACTCTTTGGGTTGGATGGAGGGCAAACATGGTTCGCAATTATATCAATGGCCTTTGGGTCAATTCGCTCGGTACCACTTCGGTTGAAATTCTAAATCCCGCAAATGGAAAAGTGCTAGACCAAACTCCCCTGGGCACTGCCGAAGACGTCAATAAAGCCGTCGCCGCGGCTTCCGAAGCCTTCCTCAGCTGGCGCAAAGTGCCGACACTCGATCGAGTCCAGCCGATGTTCCGCTTAAAAACGCTGCTTGAAGAACATTTCGAATCGTTAGTTAAACTATGCACGCAAGAGCACGGCAAAACTCTCGTCGAATCTCGAGGCGATGTTCGTCGTGGAATTCAAATGGTGGAGACCGCCTGCGGAATGCCCACTTTAATGATGGGAAAGAGTTTTGAAGATATTGCTGCCGGAATCGACTGTCAGTCGATTCGACGACCGATGGGAGTTTTTGCAGCCGTCACCCCCTTCAATTTCCCCGCCATGGTTCCTTTCTGGTTCTGGCCATTTGCCGTCGCTAGCGGAAACACCTTCGTGCTTAAACCCAGTGAGAGAGTTCCCCTCACCCAGGTAAAAGTCTTTGAGCTTATCGAAAAGGCCGGATTTCCTAAAGGGGTTATGAATCTGGTTCAAGGCGGCAAAGATGTCGTAAATGCGCTTTGCATCCATCCTGACGTCAAAGGAATCTCCTTCGTTGGGTCGACGCCAGTGGCAAAGCACGTTTACCAAACCGCCTGTTCGCATGGCAAAAGAGTCCAAGCTCTGGGCGGAGCCAAAAATGTAATGGTCGTCCTCCCTGACGCTGCTCTTGATTCGTCGACGCAAACGGTACTCGATTCGATTATCGGTTGCGCGGGACAAAGATGTCTTGCGGGCTCAGTGGTGCTCGTAGTCGGAGATATTTATCAGAAATTAGAAGAGAAGATCTGCCGCTACGCCCAAGATGTAAACGTCGGGGATGGGCTAGATCCCAATTCTCAAATGGGACCGCTAACGTCGAAGGCCGCAGTGGAACGAGTCAAAGGACTGATTCAATCGGCGATAGAGGAAGGGGCGAAGATTCTTGTCGATGGGAGAAAAGGTGTCGAGACCCTTGAAGGCTTTTATTTACGGCCTACCGTTTTAAGCGGAATCAAAGCTTCGATGCGAATTGCCAAAGAAGAAGTGTTTGGGCCAGTGGTATGTTTAGCCCAAACGCCCGACTTAAATTCCGCTATCAAATGGATCAATAGTAGCAACTTTGCGAACACCACCTCCCTATTCACTTCAGACGGGGCAGCCGCGCGACAATTTAGTTATGAAGTCGATCCTTCAATGATCGGATTAAACATTGGAGTTCCTGCTCCGATGGCTTTCTTTTCATTCGGCGGATCGAAAGACTCGTTCTTTGGCGATATCAAAGCGCACGGGACTACGGGAGTAGAATTCTATACGGACACTAAAGTCACCGTCCAACGCTGGAACAAAAACTCGAACATCTGGTAAGGAGCGCAATGAAAACGGTTCTTATAAAAAACGGCACGGTAGTGACCGCGACCGATACCTTTACGGCAGACCTTTTTATTGCCGAAGAAAAGATTCAAAGCATCGGACAAAACATCACGTCGCAAGCGACTAAGACTATCGATGCCAAAGGATGTTACGTCTTCCCGGGCGGAATCGATGCCCATACGCATCTCGATATGCCTTTCATGGGCACCTCTTCTAGCGATGATTTTGAGACGGGGACTTTAGCCGCCCTTCACGGTGGCACCACGAGCATCATCGACTTTGCCTTTCAGACTCAGGGCAAGAGCCTTCACGAAGGGCTCAATGCCTGGCATGAAAGGGCAAAAGGAAAAGCCGCAGCCGATTACGCTTTCCACGTGGTCGTAACCGATTTTAACGAAAGTACCCGCCAAGAGATCAAAGACCTCGTAGACAAAGAAGGAGTCACTTCCTTCAAGACCTTCATGGCCTACAAAGGCGCGCTCATGATCGACGATCGCCAGATGATAGGATTAATGAACGAAGTGAAAAAATGCGGCGGCATTGTCACGGTACACGCCGAAAATGGCGACCTCGCAGAATCGCTCATTCAAGAGAATCGAGCCAAAGAGAATTTCGCCCCTAAATACCATGCGCTCTCAAGACCTGAGATAGTCGAAGCGGAAGCCTCCGGAAGGGCTATCGATATCGCCTATTCGGGCGGGCATCCTCTCTATATCGTCCACATGACTTGCGAGGGGGCACTTAACCGCGTTCGCGAAGCGACTAAGCGCAATCAACGGGTGTTAGTGGAAACGTGCGTCCAATATCTTTTGCTCGATGATTCGGTTTACGAAAAGCCCGGATTTGAAGGGTCGAAATGGGTAATGAGTCCGCCGATTCGAAAGAAAAAAGATCAAGACGCGCTTTGGAATGGAATTCATCAAGGATTGATTCACACGGTAGCGACAGACCACTGTCCTTTCTGCATGGATCAGAAGAAGATGGGCGAAAAGGACTTCTCTAAGATCCCTAATGGCGCTCCTGGGATTGAGAACCGAATGGAACTGATGTTCTCCGAAGGCGTCTTAAAGAATAAGATAAGTCTTAACAAATTCGTCGACCTCAATTGTACGATGCCGGCTAAGATTTTTGGCCTTTATCCTCGTAAAGGAACGATAGCGGTAGGCTCAGATGCCGATCTCGTTGTCTTCGATCCTAAAGTCCAACATACGATGTCAGCGAAAACCCACCATATGCGCTGTGACTATTCGTCCTATGAGGGGTGGCAAGTGACGGGAAAGACAAAGACCGTGCTACTACGAGGCACCGTCGCCATTGAGGACGGGAAAGCGCTAGTCGAAAAGGGATTTGGAAAATATTTACCGCGAAATAAGTTCTGCGGTACGGACCTGCTTTAACGGAGACAACATGGCACGCAACATTAAGATTGGCCTCATTCAATTATCCAGCAAAGTTCCTGCGGAGAAAAGCTGCGAAGAACATCGTAAGGGAATGATTGAAGCGCACATTCCTTATATCGAGAAGGCCGGACAGGCCGGAGTGAACATGCTCTGCATGCAAGAGGTCTTTACTGGCCCTTACTTCTGTCCTTCTCAGGACAGCAAATGGTACGGCTTAGCGGAAAAGATTCCGGATGGTCCAACGACCAAGTTGATGCAGGACTACGCGAAAAAGTACCACATGGTGATCGTAGTCCCCATTTATGAAGAGCACATGACGGGCGTTTACTACAACACGGCGGCCGTTATCGACGCCGATGGAACCTATTTGGGAAAGTACCGAAAAAATCATATTCCTCAGGTCAAAGGCTTCTGGGAGAAGTTCTTTTTTAAGCCCGGAAATATGGGCTATCCCGTTTTTCAAACGCAATACGGTAAAGTCGGAGTCTATATCTGCTACGACCGACACTTCCCGGATGGCGCTCGCTGCTTGGGATTGAACGGCGCAGAAATTGTATTTAATCCGTCCGCTACTGTGGCCGGGCTTTCTGAATACCTTTGGGAACTCGAACAGCCTTCTCACGCGGTCGCCAACGGCTATTTCGTGGCCGCTATCAACCGCATTGGAACCGAAGCCCCGTGGAATATCGGCGAATTTTATGGACAGTCGTATATTGTGAATCCTCGGGGTAAAATTATTCACAAAGCTTCTCGGGATAAAGACGAATTGTTGGTCACAGAGATCAATCTCGACGAAATCAAAGAGATCAGGGATCTGTGGCAGTTCTATCGGGATAGACGGCCTGAGACTTATGGCCCACTCACGGAGTTATAAATGCAATCCAACGACAGCATCATGGAAGTTCGCCGGAAGAACTTCCTAGCCTCGTCCATTCACTACTATAAAGAGCCTCTTCAACTGGTCAAAGCCTCAGGCCAGTACGTCTTCGACGAAAAGGGGAATAAATACTTGGATGCCATTGGCGGCATCGTCTGCATCTCGGCGGGCCACAACCATCCGCGCATTAAGCGTGAAATCATCAAAATGCTGGAAGCTGACGAGATTCAGCATACTACGGTCCTCTATCTCAACAGCCATTCCACCGATCTCGCGAAAGAGATCGTAAAAGAAGCTCCGAAGGGCGTAGAAAGAGTCTTTTTTACGAACTCAGGAAGCGAAGCCAACGAGCTAGCCTTTCTAGCGGCGCGGCAATCCACCGGCGAAACGATGATCGTAAATCTTCGCCATTCGTATCACGGCGGGACGTCAGGAGCTTTAGCTTCTTGCGGACACCACAATTGGCGCTTTCGCTCGCAGCCCGTTACGGCGACCACTTCGGCCATGGAGCCTTATTGTTATCGCTGCCCTTTTGGGAAAAAACCCGACAGCTGCGCTCTTGAATGCGCTAAGAACGTGGAAACAACGATTCAAACGACCACTCACGGGAAGATAGCGGGGCTTATCGCCGAGCCCGTAATGGGAGTCGGTGGATTTATCACGCCGCCTGCGGAATATTTTCAAGAGATTGTAAAGATCACCCACAAGTACGGCGGCAAATATATTAGCGACGAAGTTCAAACCGGCGCGGGCCGCTGCGGCGATGATTTTCTCTTCACCAAAACGCTTGGCGTCGATGCCGACATGATCACGATGGCCAAAGGCTTTGGAAATGGGGCGGCTATCGGTGCTACTTTAATGAAGACCGATATCTCCGACTCAATGGCTGGAAAGCTTTTCTTTAATACTTTCGGCTCGGATCCCTTTCAGACGATGCAAGCCAAAGTGACGATGGAGATCATTCGTGAAGAAGGGCTTATCAAAAACGCCAAGCAAATGGGTAAGCACCTTATGGAAGGCCTCACTGCGATGATGAAGACTCGCCAGTTGATTGGCGATGTTCGCGGACGGGGGCTACTGCTTGGATTCGAGATGGTTAAGAATCGCGAGACCAAAGAGTATGCGACCGCAGAAGCCTCGGCCCTTATGGAAATCTGCCGTGAGAAAGGTCTTCTTCTCGGCAAAGGCGGGCTATACGGCAACGTCATTCGCCTGGCGCCTCCCCTTTCGATCACCAAAACTCAGTGTGATGAACTCTTAAAGATCGTCGACGAAGCCTTACACCAGCTCGAAACCAAGGGAATCTGACGATGCCGAAGCTTACGACCCATTTTCTAAATTTTGAAATGGAAAACCCGTGGTGTGTGGCTTCGGCTCCCCCTGCGGCCACGGGCAAGCTGATGGCCGATTCCTTCGAGGCGGGCTGGGCCGCCAGCATTATGAAGACGGTGGGCCCGGTAGAAGAGCCCATCATCAACGTCGCTCCCCGAATACAGACGATGAAGAAATGGAATCGCGAGATCGCGATGCAAAACATCGAGCTCATCACCGATCGCAGACTGTCGGTGTGGTTAGAAGAGCTTGTGATTCTGCGAAAGCGTTATCCGAAAAAAATGATCATCGGTTCCGTCATGGGTCCGGGCCACGACATGGACGCTTGGGCAAAGCTCGTAGAAGCGATGAATAAGGTCGGCTGCGACGCCATTGAACTGAATCTAGGCTGCCCTCATGGCATGCCGGAGCGGGACATGGGGGCCATCTGCTCGCAAGATCCGGATATCGTCTTTAACATTGTCTTGACGGCAAAAGCCGTCAGCAACGTTCCGATCATGACTAAGCTCACGCCTAACGTGACGAACATCTCGGTGATGGCCAAAGCCGCCCAACGCGCCGGCACGGATGCGATTACCGTCATCAATACCGTGAATGGCATCATTGGTGTCGATATTTACAAGAAGGAGCCCCACCTTTCGGTGAAGGGCTACACGGCAGTCGGTGGAATTTCTGGAAACGCGGTCAAGCCCATTGGGCTCAAATGCGTTGCAGAATGTAAGCAAGCGACCGGACTTCCCATCTCGGGCGCCGGCGGCATCAGTTCATGGTCAGAAGGGGTTGAGTATTTACTTATGGGAGCGGGCCAGCTTCAAGTTTGTACCGAGATCATGCTCCGTGGATTTAAGATCGTCCAAGGCATGAACAAAGGCCTTGAGAAGTACATGGACGAGATGGGGTTTACCTCGGTCGATGACATCGTGGGGGATCTTTATACTCACGTGACTTCATTCGATACGTTGCTCAAGAAATCTTCTTCAGAAAAGGTGGCGATTAATGAGACCACGTGCACTGGCTGTAATCTGTGTATCGTGGCCTGCGATGACGCTGGCTATGGCGCGCTTAAGATGAAGGCTGTCGCTGACACGAATCGGTCGCACGGAAAGCGCAACGTAGCAGAGTTGATTTACGATAACTGCACTGGCTGCAATCTCTGCGTCGCCGTCTGTCCCGTGCCGGAATGCATGACTCTTTACGACTCTAAAGAAGCGTTTCCTTACGAACTTCACACTTCGTACGCTGACAACACCTTAAAATAGGTAATTCATGATCTACACCAATGACGATCTCAAAGTAGTCCCTGTCGAAAAGCGAACTTGGGGCGTCTGGAACTACGCGGCGCTTTGGATCAGTATGAGTCTATGTATTCCGACTTACATGCTAGCGAGCTCCTTAATCGAAGGAGGCATGAACTGGTGGCAGGCGATCCTAACGGTTTTCCTAGGAAATACGATCGTACTCATTCCCATGCTTCTTAACGGCCATGCCGGAGCCAGATACGGCATTCCCTTCCCGGTGTTTGCCAGAAGTAGCTTCGGCGTGAGAGGCGCGAATATTCCGGCTCTGCTTCGTGCGATCGTGGCTTGCGGATGGTTCGGCATTCAAACTTGGATTGGTGGCTATTCGATCTATCAACTGTTGCACGTCTGGTTTCCAGGCATCGCAAGCCTTCCCCGAATTTTCCCGGCTTTCATCGGATTAGAGACCGGTCCCGCGATCACTTTCTTAGGGTTCTGGGTTCTCAACATGGTAGTGGTCTACTTGGGAATCGAGAGCATCCGAAAACTATTACTCTTCAAAGCTTTCTTTTTACCTGTGGCGGCCTTGTCGCTTCTGGCGTGGGCTTTGGTCGTCGGAAAAGGCTTGGGACCAATTCTCGCGAGGCCTTCGAAATTTGCCACCTCCGGCGAGTTTTGGAATTTCTTTTTCCCGGCTCTCACCGGCATGGTTGGTTTTTGGGCGACACTCTCGTTAAACATTCCTGATTTTACGAGATACGCGAAATCTCAGCGCGCGCAGATCTTAGGCCAAGCGATTGGCTTACCTCCTTCGATGACAGCTTTCGCTTTTGTTGGTGTGGTAGTCACCAGTGCTACGGCGATCGTTTATGGAAGCCCTATCTGGGATCCCGTGGTTCTCGCGGGTAAGTTTACTTCTCCGCTACTAGTGACAGCAGCGATGCTAGCGGTCGTGATTTCAACCTTAGCCACCAATATCGCGGCCAACATTGTAAGCCCCGCGAACGACTTCTCGCATTTGGCGCCTTCTCATATTGATTTTAAGATCGGTGGATACATCACGGGCGTTATCGGAATTCTAATTCTGCCGTGGAAATTGATGGCTGACCCTAATGGCTACATCTTCACCTGGCTCATTGCCTACTCAAGCCTCTTAGGCCCCATCGGCGGCATCATGATCGTGGATTACTTTATTTTGCGAAAGCAAAACCTTTATGTCGACGAGCTTTACACCAGCGAAGGCAGATATTGGTTTAGGGGCGGCTTCAACTACGCCGCGGTTTGGGCCCTACTTTGCGGTATCTTGCCCAACGTCCCAGGCTTCCTCACCGCAACGAAGTTAGTCCGAACGGAGGTAGTCCCTCCCTTCATCAACGGCCTATACCACTACGCCTGGTTCGTAGGCTTCGCCCTCTCCGGAGCAACTTACTACCTCTTCTCCAAAAGGGGTCCCAAAAGGGGTCAGTGAACTTTCAGTACTGATTGGAGCCATAGCCAAAGATCGGTGCTATGGCTCCAATCAGTACTGAAAGTCGATTGACCCCTTCTAAGACCCCTTCTAACCCCTACGACTTAGTACAGCACTTGCATTTACCTGCCGCCATCTTTTTCAAACCAGCTAAGATAACAAAAACGGGCCAGATAATTCCTACTAAGTGGTCGGAAATGACGCCGAGAGCGCCCAATTCGAAAGTAAGACCGAAAAGAATTACAAAAATTCCCATCATCATGTGACAAGGACAACCGCATTTTGAGTGTTCGTTATTTTCCATGGTGGCTCCTTTAGCAAGTTGAGTAACAGCTTTGTAAATTATGACACAACACAATGCATTTTACTCTCATCTGAATGTTTGATTTTCGATCCTCGAAAATGACACTGGCCGGCTTGCCGCTAGTCACTCTACCCTCGATTCTTAGCTATTCTAAAAATGGGAGGGGATAATGAAATTTCGAATAGCGTTTGTTTTAATCTCAGCGTTTTTTTCTAGCTTCGCGGGCGCGGTAACCACAGATCTCAACGTTAAGCTTGTGACTGAACTCGGAAAAGAGGAACCGCATGAAGCGCTTCTCTCTCAGGCAGGAGTCCAGTGGGTGGGCAACAATCGTGGTGACGGCGGCTCGATCGCTTTCGCGGTGGAAGTCTATAACGCCGACGGAAAGTTACTCGCAAAAACGCCAATGAAGCATTCCGTTGATACCATTGCCGCTTTCGGGGCCAATAAGGTGATTGTGGTAGGTGAAGTCAGTAACCCCTGGCAGAGTTATTTCAGCATTCTCTCTTATTCGAACGGCCGCATCAGCGTCGACAGCCATTCCGTTCCTGAAGAAAATCTCATCGGAAATTTCGCAGGAGATGCTTCCACTCTCTATTTTAGCGAAGTGGGAGATAACAACGTCCTACATTGGACAGGATCGAAAATGGTCCCTTTAAAGTCCAGTGTCCGAACTCCGGGCCGCCTGGTAAAGGTGGGAAATTCCATTTTCATCATCGAGATGAACAATATCTTCGGAGGTTCTGAAAACTTCGTAAAAATCGATCTTGGGACTGACACGGCTCAAAGAGCGTTCACGACCACACGTCGCAAACTTTCGCATTTGATCTACTTGCCCAATCGCAATCAGATTGCCGTTACCGAAAGCTATGCGAACCAAGTGCTTTTTATCGATGCCGCGACAAACACTTTGAAGGATACGATTGCTATCGAAGGAAATCCCGCGGGCGTTGCGACTTTAGGTCATTGCCTTGCGGTCTCCTCTAACGAAAGCAAACATGTCACCTTCATAGACTTAAACCAAGCGACCCCGACAATCATTGCGGATTGGGATCTGAACGGAGCCGGCGACAGGCTTAAACAACCGACGGCTATCTCTTTCGATCAAGCGACGGGAACTTTGTTCGCTCGATCGAACTACCCCTGCCCTAGCTGCGTCGGTACTCAAAGTAGCGTGTTCAGCTTCCGGGAACCTACTGGTGCTACAGCTGCTCAATGTAGTAAGTAGTTTGCATGAGCGAATCGTTTCTTATTCGAAATGCGATGCCGGCCGACGCGGCCGGCATCGCAAAGGTTCATGTCGATACCTGGAGAACGGCCTACCCCAAGTTTATGTCAGCCACCCTGCTGGCTAACCTAAGCTACGAGGAACGCACCGAGCGACACGCCAAAAGCCTTGAGGACGAATCGATCCGAAGTCGTTATTTTGTCGCCCAGTCTTCAAAAGCAGGGATTGTCGGCTTCGTCTGCGGCGGTGCCAATCGGGGTGCGGACAACGACGTCTTTACTGCCGAGCTGTACGCGATCTATGTGTCCGACGCCTTTCAGGGACACGGTTTAGGGCGACGACTGGTTCACGCGTGGGCCAGACGAACCTACGAACAGGGTTATCGCTCCGCCAAACTTTGGGTAATTCGCGACAATTCCGCTTCAAGAAAGTTCTATGAATCGGTTGGCGCGGTGCTAGTGACAGAGTCACATATCGATCCCATCGACGAAATTGAGCCCATCGCTCACTCGGCCTACGGCTGGCTAGACTTGCGGGTCGCTTTTGCCTCCTCGCCATAGCTCGAACCTCTGGAATTCATTGAAAGCTCTCCCCTCGCCTGATAAAAAAGTACAATGGGAAAACAAGAAGCTGGCGCCTTAGAACGGTTTGGAACGAGCGTAGATAGCGCCCGTCGCTGGGGTTCTATGCTATGGCGTGTCACAGCGCTTATGGCCAAAGGTGCTCTTTTAATTAATGAACGGCGTCGCCTCTTCGTAAAACTCGGCGAAGCGGCATACGAAAAAATCCAGAGCGGTGAAATTAAGAATGAAGCTTGGACGCCAATGGTACACCAGCTTGACCGCCTGACAAAAAAGATCGAGATCGAAGAAATGTTAGTTCGAAACGCCAGATTCGGTGTTTCTAGCCGGGCGCCCCGAGACAAAGCCTCGGCACCCGACGAGATAACCCTCTAGAGGAAGTCATGTTTAATTGGACCGAAGATCAAAAATTGCTCGCAAAGACCGTGGAGGACCTCACTCGCGTAGAGCTCGCCCCCAAAGCGGAAAAGATGGACGAGACCGAAGGGTGGAACCATGAGGCTTTTCAAAAAATCGCATCACTTGGTCTACTAGGAATCACTGCGGACGAAAAATATGGTGGCTCTGGAATGGGAGCTACCGAAGCGACTTTGGTAATGGAAAAGCTCGCCGAAGGCTGTGCGTCCACCACTTTGTCGTATTTGGCTCACACGATCCTCTGCGTTAACAACATCCACAAAAATGCTTCGGAAGCTCAAAAAGAAAAATATTTGCCCAAAGTGATCTCCGGCGAATGGATTGGCGGCATGGGGATGACCGAACCCCAAGCGGGAAGCGATGCCTTGGGCATGCAAACGAGAGCCGTGAAAAAGGGGGATAAATATATCCTCAACGGAACGAAGACGATGATCACCAACGCTCCTACTGGTGACCTTTTTGTCGTCTATGCGAAGACGGGTAGCTCGAAGAAGGAGATCTCTACCTTTATCATAGAGAAAACTTTCCCCGGCTTTAAAGCCGGTAAGAAACTACACAAGATGGGAATGCGTGGATCTCCCACAGGTGAATTGATTTTTGAAAACTGCGAAGTTCCAGCGGCAAATCTTATTGGCCAAGAAAACAGTAGTATCGGCCATATGATGAACAACCTAAACATTGAGCGAATCACCATTTCGGGTTTGTCCTTGGGGATCGCTGCGGCCACTTTGAAATACGTTACCAAATACGCTCAGGAACGAACTCAATTTGGAACGCCCATCGCTGAATTTCAACTGATCCAGCAAAAGATCGCCGATATGGCTACGCAATTAGATGCTGGTCGGGCGCTTTGTTATGTCGCTGCCCAAGCTTACGATCGAGGGGACAAAGACATGAACTTGGGAGCAAAAGCCAAACTGTTTACCGCCCCGATGGGAACGAAAGCTGGCTTGGATGGTATTCAGATTTTGGGCGGTTGGGGGTACATGAAAGAATATCCCGTCGAACGTTATATGCGAGACGCCAAACTTTTAGAATTGGGCGCTGGGACGAACGAAGTGATGCAGATTATCATCGCGAAAAACCTCCTGGGATTGAAAGGCTAAACTTTCCGTGTCACTCCATTTTTTTCACGAGACGACGGTTCAAGAAGAAGAGATTCGATCTCGTACTCGAGATATCGTTGATAAACTACTTCGCCCAACGGCCATCGAAGACGACACCCAAGCGAACTTTCCTATGGCGGCTTTTCGCGCTTTAACCGCGCAAGGGCTAGCTGCTGTCTCGGTTCCGAAAGAATATGGCGGGCTGGGGCTTTCTTCGCAATGCTATTACGCCAGTCTCGAAGAGATCGCTCGGGGCTCCGCTTCCATGGCAGTTACCGTGGGGGTGACCAACCTCACCGAAGGAGCCTTACTCAACTTCGGGACCGACACCCAGAAGAAAACCTACCTCCCTAAATTAACGTCGGGAGAATGGTTAGGCGCTTTTTCGCTTTCGGAGCCGCAATCTGGTTCGGACGCGGCAGGGCTAATTCTGAGCGCCCGTAAAGAAAAAAACGGTTATCGTCTGAATGGAACCAAGGTTTGGTGCAGTAATGCGGGATACGCCGATCTTTATCTCGTCATGGCTCGTACCAGCCCCGAACGATATAAAGGGATCACCGCTTTTCTCGTTCATAAAGACACTCCCGGATTTCGAATCGGTAAGCTCGAAAAAAAGCTTGGATTGCGAGCTTCAACGCTCGCTGAACTTATTTTTGAAAATGCTTTCATCCCAGATACCGAGCGTCTTGGACAAGAAGGCCAAGGGTTTAAAGTGGCGCTTAGCCAGCTAGATGCCGGACGCATTTCGATCGGTGCCTGTGGCGTCGCGATTACGATAGAATCTCTAGAGCGCGCTTGGCGATTTGCGTATGCACAGAAAGTGTTGGGAAATCCGGACTCTGAAATGGGAAAAGAGCAGCTCACTGACTCTTACGCCATGGCGCAGGCTCTTAGACTTCTTATCGCCCAAGCTTCCACCATGCGGGATCGTAAAGACCGAATTACCGTGATCGCTTCTCAAATTAAATTGATGGGTAGCGATCTTGCGATGAAAACGGCAAGCGATGCCATCACGTTCATGGGGCCGCTAGGAAGTACCCGAGAGTACGAAGTCGAGCGACTCTTGCGCGACGCCAAAGCTTTGCAAATTGTAGAAGGAACCAATCAGATCCAGCGCGAGGTGCTTAAGCGCGAGCTGGATGAAATGATGGAAATAGGATAC
>JBBQIT010000036.1:0-14831 GCA_038325205.1 Bdellovibrionota bacterium | reverse complement strand
AGTCACGACTGCTCAGAAATTCGAATGTGGCGAGTTCATGCGCCCAAAAATCTCCCTAGGCATTCGTTTCGAGGGATTGGGATTCGAAAATGTTCGTTGCGGCTTCGGAACTAATAAAGTCCACGTACTGGCGCTGAAGTGGAGGCGTAGTTCCCACAATGCCAAAGAGGAGGGCGGCGTCGGCGACCGTGGGAGAATATCTAAGAATCTCTTCGATCACTTGCGGCCCGAAAGAGTGACCGGCTAGGACAACCGGAATGCCAATTCTTTTGTAGTGTTTGACGATTTCCGTGACCCAGCGAATGAAACGCCCTCGTTCAAAAAAATCGTAGGTTTGTGGTCCCTGGCCATGAAAAGGGTAATCGAACGAGATCACGTCGATACCATAACGTAGCATTCGACTTGCGTTTTGATAAATGGAAGCGCCTGTAGAAGTCTGAGTTCCCGATCCCCCAAAATAGAGGACGATACCTTTCGTGGTATCGCCGATTTCAGGATAGCCTCTTCGGGTTCGCGGGTGAACCGGATGGTAGATTCTAGTTTTAAACTGGGGATGGTCGTAAAAACTACATCGACTTCCACTTCGTAGCGTTTTGATCTCCCGGAGTAGGGAAGGTTCTGTCGCGGTCATCTCCGGCTCGGAGGCGATGCCCTGGTTCTCGATAAGGTGATGGAGCAAACGGAGTCTGGATTTTCTTGCTACATAGTCCAAATCATCTTCGAGCGATGCGGGAAGGGAAGACAAGAATTGATGATATCTTTCTACAACCTGCGAAGCGTTCGCTTCGAGTAAAGATCGCATCGCAAGCTTTCGCGTGTTTACGGACTCCCGCGTAACTTCGGGCACACATCGGCGCGATCGCGTTCCGTACGCCGGTAAGGCAAAGAGAAACAGAAGGCAGAAATATAGAAATCGTCCATACATAATGTTTAATTCAGGGAAGACTTATCAAGAAACGGAAGAGTTATCGACGCCTCATCTTTAAATTTGGAGTAAAACCTGGATATTTCGGAATTATTTGAGGCCAGTGAGGCCAGTGAGGCCTGGGGGATTGAGAAAAGGGCTAGTGGCTTTGGTGCCGCTAGCCTTCATGATTACTTGGTCATTTCCTTCATGTGTTTTTCCGAGCGAACTTTCATCTCTTCGGGCGAAACATCTTCGACATGGGTTCCTACCACCCACGTGAATCCAAACGAGTCTTCTAAAGTTGCGGATCTGTCGCCATAAAACTGGTTTGCCGTTGGGCGAGTGATTTTCATTCCCGCGGTGACGGCTCGGTCGACCATGCCATCCACATCTTCAGTGTAAAACATCAAGAACATCGGAGATCCGCCATAAGCTTGCGGCCCTTTCGCGCCCATTTGTGGATGTTCGTCTGCCATCATAATTCGAGAATTCCCAATTTGAATTTCCGCGTGTCCAATCACTCCATTGGGCCCAGTCATTCTAAAAATTTCAGTCGCTCCGAAAGCTTTCTTCCAGAGTTCGATGGCCTTCGCGGCATCTTTGGCGATGAGATAGGGAGTGAGAGAATGGTATCCCTCGGGGATTGGTTTTACTTTTCCTGACATAACAAGCCTCCTTAGTTTGGCTGTATTAAACGCGCGGTTCTGGTCGATGTCCAATTGGTTTTTACGGCCTCTCAGGACCCAGAGTAGCGGTGTAGTTAATGCACTAAATGCCGATAGAGCAGGGAAGAACACTTTTGGCCAGAAAGCGTGATTAGAATAAACCAATGAACGCTAACCTACTGAGTAAACTTGAGATTGTAGAGCGTCTTATCTCCGCTGGTAAGATTGGTGACGCTGCGATCCAAATCAAAAAACTGATCTCACGCAAGGTTCCACGCCCTCACGTAGCGGCACTTGCGGGATTCGCGCGGCGAGCCAACCTCCCTCATGACTCGTTGCGTTTATTGAGCCCGTACGTTCGCCTCTTTGAGAAAGAGGCTTCCGATCTTGCGACCGCCGATGAAAAGATCCAATACGCTTCTACGTTGATCTACATCGGAGCGACACAAGAGGGCTTTCAACTTCTTGATACCGTCTCTTCGACGAATCACCCCGATGTTAGTTTTCATCGGGCCCTGGGCCTTATCTCCGAATGGCGTTATGACGAAGCCGCTGTAGTACTGGAAACCTATTTGAAATCAGCTGCGCTCAGCTCCTACCAATCTAGTGTCGCTCGAGCGAATCTATTTGCTTCGCTTTTATTTTTAGAAAAGTTTGGAGAGGCCCAGTCTCTTCGCGACCGTTTGATCACTGAGACGGAAGCTAAGGGAATGGAAAATCTTAGAGGTAATATCTTTCAATTAAGCACTATCCTAGCAATCCATCAAAACGATGAGAAGTGCGCTCGGGACTACCTAGCCAAGTCGGAAAAGGTCTTCGGGCAGTCGCCGCGAAATCTCAGGTTGCTAAGAAAGTGGCGCGCGGTACTTGAGATAACCGTGGTGCGCGGCGGGAATAAGGAAAAGTGGATCGAAAGCCTTCGAAACCTTTCGACGGAAGCGATCCAAAGTCGCCAGTGGGAACTGCGCCGTGATTGCGAAAAGTATGTGGCCTTAGCGACTCGAGACGAACAGAAACTATTAAAACTTTATTTTGGTACCCCGTATGAGAATTACCGAACGCATCTTTTGAAAGAATGGGGAGAGGCTATCGAATTGCCGAAAGATTATCTTTGGAAAATTGGAGACAAGAAGAAATTTTCGACTATCGACGTGACTCGGGCAGAGATTGCCATGAAGCCTCTTTGTAAAGCAGGGGGCATTAATCACCTTCTCCTGAGAGCGTTATCGGGGGATTTCTATCGCCCGATTCGCATCGCTGAACTTCACGCAAAAATCTATCCAGGGCTGCACTACCATCCGGATGCCTCTCCCGCGCGTGTGAAAACGGCAGTGCTTCGACTTCGAAAAGACCTAGAAGGTTCTGGGATAAGCGACGCGATACAAGCTCAGGGTAACGGCTATGGTTTCTCAAAAGAGGCATCCCTGGAACTATTGGTTTCGCGGGGTGAGGCGCTTAACGCTTCTGCCATCTACCTCGGGAAATTGGCTTCGGCGTGGCCCGTGCGCCCCTTCACGGCTAAAGAGGCATCCAAGCTCACAGAACTGCCTCGCCGCTCGCTATCGCGCTTGCTTAGGGAGGCTTTAGAACAAGGCTCGCTACAGCAGGAAGGTCGTGGAAAATCCTCTCGTTATCGCTTTGGCCAAAAGTGAAAAGGTTTTAGACGATCTATCTCCAATAGTTCCTAAGAGTTCGTAATTTTCGAAAAAACCGCTGTCTAGTCTTTGGACAAAACACACATTCCCCCCTGCCTTGGAAAGCTTGCACAGAAATTGCTATCTATAGGCATGTGATGCGAAAGAACTCCTCTCCCAGCCTAAAGCTATGGTTCTTACTGGCCCTTGTCGTCCTATTGCCTACGGGCTGCGGACGTGACCACGTCGTTCCCACCACACAATTTGTAGAAGTAGGCGGAGGCGACGCTACTGGCATTGAAGGTACGTTGCCTAAAGCGAGTTGCTTCATCCCTAAGGGGATTGGGGTCCAAATTAGCAATCGTAATGCGTTCTATAGCGGGAATTTGTCTGACGGAAGAACTTCTAGAGCTATGACTGTCACATTAACTACCTCCGCGACTCAAAGCCAATACTCCGGGGATCAATTTGTTCTGACGATTAGTAAGACTAAAGACCCTGCGGGTTCGGGGAAATACAACTCCCACGTAACTGCGGTGCTTTCAGGAACTTCGATTGATACCGATATCCTTTGTGCGCATAACTAAACTCTTCCCTAAAAATCAAATTCCTCTTTGAGTTTCTAGGCCAGGCACGGTTGCGGAACGGGTGCTTCGGGCGTAAACGTGAAGCATGAAAGTACAAATCCTTACCTACCTTATCGGTTGTTCGTTAGCGATCGGATGTGCTTCGGCGCCACCCTCGGAAAATCCCACGCAAGCAGGGGATACTTCGGTAGTGCCGACTCAGCGGGATGCGCGGGCTTCGCGACAAGAAGTGATCATTAATGATCTGCATCAGATGCCGAGACAAGACCCGACGTCGCGCCCTGAACCAAACTTTCCTGCGGAGTAACGCAAGAGTTTGATTCCCTTTGCAACCCAACCTTTTCGAACTCAAGATGAGTGTGTACTCTTGATGCATGTGCCCCTATGAAACCTGGCAACGCGGAACTTTTGTTTTTTGTGAAGCCCACCGCTGTAGCTTAATTAGCGAGCCTATTAATACCTTCTCTAATTTAGGCTTTGTGGTCGTTGGTATATGGGTACTTAAAAAGTTTCGCCGAGTTCCGCAAGTTCGCCTCATCGGAGTTGCCTCTCTTTTAGTCGGTATCTTGTCCGGCTTCTACCACGCCACTTCCTCTTATTTCGGAGAAGTCCTCGATCTGGGATCTATGTATCTATTGGTGGGCGGGTTGATTGCGTTTAACCTCCAACGCCTCGACGTGATTCGTGTGAAAACTTCGGAGGGGTTGGCACTTGCTCTAAGCGTCGTGGGAATGATTGTTTTGTTTTCAATTCACGGACTCGGCCGTCCGCTGTTTGATGGCATGGTCCTAAGTGCCATTTCCTTGGAGCTTCTAATTTATCTTCGAGAAAGAAAACACGGTCTCACTTACCGTTACCTTTTCTTTTGGTTAGCACTTGGTTGTCATCTCTCAGCGTTCGGAATCTGGACGCTAGATAGTAAGAAAATTGTCTGCTTCCCGGAGAGCTGGTTTCAGGGACACGCCGTTTGGCATCTCATGGGAGCTTGCACTTTTATTTTTCTAACGAAGTTTTACCTGCAGTTTTGGAAACACTCCGAAGCAATGGCAAAGCGTCGCTAGCGCATGCCTTTTCGAACTCTGTCTAAAGATCGCTTTTCATCTTTTTCTTTAGTCGCCTGGCGCTTATCGAAGGACTTTTTACCTTTGCCCAAACCGATCTCAATTTTGGCGAGACCCTTCTTGAAGTACATCTTGATGGGAATCAGACTGTAACCTTTGATTTCGGCTTTCGTCCAAAGTTTGCCGAGTTCACTTCGGTGAAGAAGAAGCTTTCGTGTTCTGAGAGGCTCGTGATTGGCGATATTGCCTTGAGCGTAAGCGCCGATGTGAACGTTTAGTAGGAAGAGCTCACCAGATTTAAAGACAGCATAACCATCTTTAATGTTCACTTTGCCGTCGCGTAAAGATTTTACTTCGGTTCCTTTGAGCACAATGCCGGCTTCCACACGTTCGTCGAACATGTAGCTGTGGAACGCTTTACGGTTATCCGTAATGAGTTTAATGCCACCTTCGTCAGCCATTGTTCTTCTCTACCACATCTTCGCTACTCACGATTCCCATAGAGATAATGATTTTAAAGGCCTCTTGGACCGAAAGGTCTAAGGGGATCAACTCTTCTTCAGGCGCCAACAGGTAGAAGCCCGAAGTGGGATTAGGAGTGCAAGGGACAAAAATGTTTACTAGTTTCTTGGGAGCATTCTTAACTAGTTTCGGATCCGGCTTTCCCGTACGGAAACCTACGGAATAGATCCCCTCTCGCGGAAATTGAATGAGTACGGTGCCATGGAATTGATCAGTGCCCGTATGAAAAATCGTTTCCAGAAATTTCTTAATAGAACCATAAATGCCGCCAACGATGGTAATTCGTCGAATACTCTTATCGATTAGATTCCCAAGCCATTGACCGATGTAGTTCTTCGCAAAGACGCCCGTTATCAGGATAAGCAGAATGACAAAGATGACACCTAGCCCTTTAAAATCGAAGGGCAGGAAAGTCGTCGGAAAAACACTACGAATATTGGCATCGAGCGTCTGGATAAACCAAACGAGGAGTTGAATCGTCGCCAGCAACGGAACTAGCACTAAAAAGCCGGTCAAAAAGGCATCACGAAGTCGCTTCATTACTCGGCCGCTCCCAAGTATCGATTGTCGATGAGCCTGGTGGTTCCGGCTTTAACGGCGACGAAGAGTCGGGGGCGCTCCATGTTCCGGATACGCATGTCATCGGAAGCAGGATTCAAATCATTCTCAGAAGCAATTTCGATGTAGTCGATCACAAGCGGCACCGAAGTTAGGGTGTTGTGCACTTTTCGCTTAATATCCCCTACAGTATTCGTTGGGTGGCAGCTTGTCATCTCTTGAGCGGCCGAAATGGATTGTGGAATTTTTAAAGCCCACTGTCTCTCCTCGTCCGAGAGATAGCGATTTCTTGAACTCAGAGCAAGGCCGTCGGCTTCCCGAACAATCGGATGAGGCACGATGACGATGGGCAAGTTGAGGTCTTCGGTCATTCGTTGGATGATCCTGAGTTGCTGAAAGTCTTTCTCGCCGAACACCGCGATATCCGATGCCGTTGATTCAAAAAGCTTTAAGCATACGGTCGTTACCCCCGAAAAATGGCCCGGTCTAGATTTTCCGCAAAGCGTATCGGGAAGGCCGGAAACGGAGATGCGTGTAGCAAAACCCTTGGGGTACAGATCGTCGAGTTCGGGATTAAAGACCAAATCTACGTTCTCCCGAGACAACTTTTCTAAATCGGCCTCAAGGGTTCGAGGGTATTTCGCAAAATCTTCATTCGGTCCAAATTGGAGGGGATTTACAAAAATGCTGACGATAACTTTAGAAGCGTGCTTCTTGGCCAAGCGAACTAAGGATAAGTGACCTTCATGCAGACATCCCATGGTAGGGACCAGGCCGACTCGATGGCCTTCACGCTTCCATTTTTGCGAAGTCTCGTGAATGGTCTTCGTTGAATTTATTGTGGTCATGGTCAAAAAGAGTGTTTCTCGTCCGGAAAAGTGCCCGAGTGAACTTCAGTAGCAAATTGATGAACGGCGCCCTTAACGGTTTCCGCAAGATTTGCGTAGGACTTAACAAAACGAGGGTGAAAGCTAGGGTTCATTCCCAAGAGATCTTGTCCCACCAGTACCTGGCCATCACAGTGAACGCCGGCGCCGATGCCAATGGTCGGAATTTTAACTAGTGCGGTAATCTCTTTTGCAAGATCCGCAGGCATTCCTTCCAGGACAATCGCGTAAGCGCCTGCATCTTCAAGCGCGGCGGCATCTTGTAAAATGGATTCACGTTGAGAAACGGTTCGTCCTTGAATGCGATGGCCACCAAAGGCATGAACGCTTTGAGGGGTCAGGCCAATATGTCCCATCACAGGAATTCCAAAGTCGACAAGTTTACTGACGATACGAGCGACGGTGACGCCACCTTCAAGCTTAATCGATTCGGCGTGCCCTTCAGCGAGCAAACGTCCTGCGTTTCGAACGGCGTCTTTCGCCCCGGTTTGGTAAGTCATAAAGGGCATGTCGACCACAAGGTGTGCGTGCTGCAAAGCTTTGGATACGGCGCGAGCGTGGTAAATCATATCTTCAAGTTTTACCGAGAGAGTGTTGGACTCGCCCTGAATCACCATGCCCAGGGAATCTCCGACGAGAACGATATCAACTTCAGCATCGACGAGTTTGGCGAAGGTGTAGTCGTAAGCGGTAATGGTGACGAGTTTGTCGCCGCTCTCAGGCCCTAAAGAAGCCTTCCGCTTTCGAATATCAGCAACCGTAATTTTCTTAATGGCGCCCGACGTCATGGCCCGCACTATACCCAAACACCCTATGCCCGTCCATAAGCCCTATCCGGGGGACGGAGGCAGGCAAGCAATAAAGCCGCTTCGCTTCCCCTCCCGCTCAAATAGAGCAAATTGTGGACGGAGCAAATTGTGGACGGAGGCACGAGGGAAGTTAGAGATCGGCTTGAAGAGAAAGGCCGTAAGTATATGCATTTCCAGTGAAATTATATCCAGGGGCGCCGATAAAAGTGGGATCGTTTTTTTGAATCTGACGGCTTTGAATCCAATGGTATTGGCCAAAGAGAGCCAGAGTTATCGGAAGTGGGATGATTTGGTTGTCCGGAATTCGGTACCGAATTGCCATTCCCATTACGTGGGTGTCGGAATCGACGAGGTTTGCAGGGCCTGAAATGTCCTTCAAAGGGCTGGGACGAAATTGATATCCGGCAGAAGCGTACCAACGATTGGTCAGTAATGGGACATCGATGGAAGCTCGCGGATTAATCGTGTCAGTAAACGGGAGCGACGGCATCGAAGTGGATCGCGTGCGTCCTTGAGCATCAGGAGATTGCAAAACCAAAAAGGAAGGTTCAAAAGCAGACCATCGCTGGAAGGAAACCCCGATGGAGGCAGTAAGAAGTCCAAAATTCACCTGCCAATCGGACTCAATCGTCTGGGGTTCAAAATAAAGGGCGGTATGAAGGAGTAGAGGGAGCGCCACGGAAGCGCCTTCAACAACCTGGACGTTACCGTCGAAACGTTGATCAAAAGTAGGTCTGGCAGCTTGTCGATAGACTAAGCTCCACGCGTGATCGTAGTTCCATAATTTTGCTCGCCCATAAAGACCGGCTACCAGGGAGCTATTTAACCCCACATCAAGATTCAGTCTCCCCGTGGGATTTGAAGTGACGACGTCCGCATCGGCAGCACCCGCAGCGGTAATATAAAGAGAAAGCCCCGCGCCGGCATAAACGTGGTTAGGAATAATTTCAACTCCGGTCGAAAGGGTGGCTTTAAATTGTCGGTCTGCAGTTCCGTAACGAAGAGCGCTAAATTCATAGGGGGTTCCGGAGGCAAAGCTGCGCAATTTTCCAAAAGGTCCGGACGCTACGATGCCGATGCCGGCACGGCGCCCGAGATATTTAGGAAGGGAAAAGGGATAGGTAAAGCCCATCGTCCATAAAGTGCTACCGCTTCCAGGTAAGGCGTAGTCATCTACGCGCTGTCTGGCGTCTCGAGTTCGGTATTGAGGGCTATCGACCAAGACCTGAGAAAATGGGGCATAAGAGCTGCCAGCGGCTGAAGTAGAAAGAGAGAAGAGCGGGGTGGTCCCCGCACCTAAAAGTGCCGGATTGTAGAGGGCGGCGAAGGGAGTTTCGACGTCTGCGGTGACTCCACTTACCCGACCGGTTGAGGCGCCACCAAGGCCATAAGTCTGATCTTGGGTGGCTAAAGCCCTGAGATTGAACGTGAGAATACCTAGGATTGCTAAAACCGCAGGCCAAGTTCTCACTCTATTCCACTTCCGCAAGCCGTCTCCGTTTCAATATCGACGACAGCAATAACTCAAATAAGCATTTTTGTTAAGGCTAAGTAGCCTTCTTTGGAGACCTCTTCGGGGCGGGCCATGGGGGCAATTTGAAGCTCAGAAACCGCCTTTTCGACTTTCTCTTTGGGGAAAACGTCCTTTAGGTTCGAGGTCAGCTTTTTCCGTCGATGCGCAAAAGCACTCTTCACAACCTTTTGCAGCTGAGAAAAGTCTACCTCTAGCGGGGGAAGGGGACGGAGGCAAATTGCCTGAGAAGAAATTGCGGGTGGAGGATAAAACGCTCCGGGGGGAATGATGCCTAACGAGGTCAGTTCGAAAGAGAGCTGGCTCATCACCGATAGCGCGCCATAAGCGTGGGTACGAGGGACGGCGATTAATCGGTCAGCAAATTCTTTTTGAAAGGTGAGTACGATGCGGCTGAAGTGCTCTCGAGATTCCAGAAGTCTAAAAAGTATCGGGGAAGAGAGATGGTAGGGGGTATTGGAAAGAACGCTCACTTTTCCCTGAGGAAAAAGAGGCGCTAGATCAGCCTTAAGAAAATCACCTTCGAGCACGTGAATATTGGGGAAGGTCTCGCGCAAATTCGCAGCGAATTTACGGTCATATTCAAAAACGGTAAGAGGCTTAGTTATCTTAGTTACTAAAATCTTGGTTAGCGCGCCCAGGCCTGGACCAATCTCCCAGTAGGCTTCTGAGCTGTCGTCAAGAACGCTTGTCACAAGTTTCTCGGCCCAGTGAGGGGAAGTAAGAAAGTTCTGACTTAGGCTTTTTAAGGCGGCAGCATCTAAATTTTTCAGGCGTGATTTGGGATGAGCCAACGGTCACCCCTAAACGAAGATGTTTTCGAGAACGGCCAATCCGTCGAGAAGGTTAGTTTTCTCTTGAGCAGAATATTTGGCGACAAGGTCAGCAAGTTTCAGTTCGAGGCTCTTACGAAGTTGCGCATAGACGGTCTCGCCCTTGCGACTGAGCTTGAGCACTACGTGTCTACGATCGACGGTGCCGGGCTGTCGGGTGATGAAACCCTGACGAACCAAGCCATCCACCAAAGTGGACATGGCAGGAAGACTGATGCCATGGGCTTCTGCGAGTTCGCTAGTAAGTTGTGTACCCGCGTGTATATGTGCGAGCACGCGGAATTGCGGAACGGTCAAAGACGGTTTTGCGAACTGTCTGAGTTCCCTGCGAATTACGCGCATACTTTTTGGAATCACTTCCAGTAGCCGTTTTGCGATATCTGAATCTCGACTCATAGTAGACGCTCTAAATAGTTGAATTGTGGATACTACACTTAATGCCTATGCGGGAACTGTAAAATGATTAGCCGAATTAACGCGGGAGTACGAGCTTAAAATCTATCGGCCCACGAATTGCACAATATTTCTAATAGGTTTCGTATTCTACGAGGAAACGGGAGTGCAGGAGAGGGTCATGAAAAGATTTGCTTGGTCTATATTTTTTGGAATGGGATTGCTTCTCACCGCGTGTGGCGGAAGTAGCACACCAGCCCCAGTAACGACGGCCGCAACGGGCCTCAGCTGCATTGCTTCGGGCACGATAGGCACCGTTTCAATTTCTAATGTTTCGGTTTCTATTTTCGGCGGAACCGGGCCTTTCAGTATTACGCTTCCAGGGTTAGTGGCAGTGGCCTCTTCCTCGACGTTTTATACTTACGCGGGAGTGATCGCGGGTACGACGGGAACTGTGTCGGTAACAGATTCTTCGACAGCTGCGGTTACCAGTTGCGTAATCGGAAGCGGCGGTACGACCGGCGGAAATTCGCTTGTTACAGTCACCACCTCTTACGGAACGACTTCCAGTTTGCCCATTAATACGGCAGTCACGTTGACGGCCAGTTATTCGGGAATCGTCGGCGGTAGTTTCAGTTTCACTTTACCGACCTATGTGGCGGGAGTGACGTTGACGCAAACGGGTTCCAATACGGCTACCATCACGAGCACGGTTGCTGGAGCGGCGCCAGTGGTAACGGTCAGTTATTTAGGTGGCGTGGCGGCGACGAATTACATTTCGCTCTATTTCACCTCGGGAACGGTCAACAGTTCGCTTTGGTGTTCACTGACGGTAGCTCAAGGAACCGGACCATATCCATATTATCAACCCGGTTACATTTTCACGATAACGCCGAATCCAAGCGTGCAGTTAATGATTACGTCGGGATCATCGGGTGAATATTCTTCAGTACCGACAGTGTTTCCAATTTATTTACCCCTGGGTTCGAACACGGTGTTTACCGCGTATGCGTATCAAGGATTAAAAACGGCGACGTTCCAGGTTCAGTCGATATTGGGAGTGCCGTGTAACGGTGGGCAGCCGCTATCAACTACTTTTTACGTCTATTAAATTTTAGTACTATTATTGCAAAAGGCGTCGGTGATTCACCGACGCCTTTTTTTTGAAACTGTTCCAATCGAGGTTCGTATTTCTCCGACGTATCGTCCCATGATTCAAATTGTTAATGGCAAGTTAGGTTTGCGTCCAGGCTGCGTTGACACCTAAAGGTCGTCCTTGTTACTCGTGGGATAGGGAGGTTCCAGCGATGGAGCGCGCCCAATCTTTAAAAAGTATTCCGTAGCATTAAATAAAACTTGGGGAGTGTTAATGACCAAAGGCATCCGTCTGGGTTCCACGTTGTCCGCCATCATCCTGCTATCCACTTTCATGGGGACGGAGGCATTCGCGGGAAGTTCTGTGTTTACGGATTCAAGTACGTTCACGTTTCCGAAAAACGCCGTTACACACTTAGGTCCACCCGCGCCAACCGAGATGGCAAAAGCCTTAAGTTTGATGTCAGTAGACACGACGGGGAAGGTAACGAATACGGATTTAACGGTAGAAGACTTTAACGGCTTCCTTCAAGACTCCCAAGCTATCTCCGAATCCAGCACCGGCCACACTCACTTGGGGGACGGAGGCTCGTTCGCGGACAAGACGTTTGGAGAATACTTAAGGGTCCAAGTTAAAAATACCACCGATTCGCCCCACCGAGCGTTTGGACGGATTTCGATTGGCTGCACAGGGACGTTAATTGGGCCTCGTGAGGTGCTGACGGCAGGACACTGCGTTTACGATACCGACTCTGATAAATGGTACGCGAACTTGAAGTTTTCGCCCGCTCAGAACGGCACGACTCAACCCTTTGGGGCCATCTCGTGGGAAAGAGCCTATGCCGTGCGAGGTTGGGTAAAAGATCACGATACGAACTATGATTTCGCGGTGCTCATTTTAAAGGAGCCGGTCGGAGAAGAGACAGGTTGGCTATCCTTTGGATTCAACAACGAGCTAACTTCACGTGACGTCACCGTTGAAGGCTATCCTGGAGACAAGCCCTCAGGAACGCTTTGGACCGCCACCTGTCCGATGAAGGACCTTGGCGGCGAACAGATTTCGTATCTTTGTGATACTTACGGCGGAAATAGCGGGAGCGCTATAACGACCGGCGAAGATCGGATTGTTTACGGCATTCATACCAACGGAACGCCGAAAGTGAATCGCGGGACGCGAATCACAGGCCCTATATTTCACACCATCAGCGGAGTTTGTAAGAGCGAGAACTAGTCGCTCTCAGCGTACGATCCCAAGATTGAGAGTTTCGAGGTAAGGGGCTTGAGAGCTTTGAGGGCTTCTTGAGTCGCTTTGGAAGTAACGTCGCCAGCAAAATCGAGATAGAAAATATACTCCCAAGGACGACCTGGGATGGGTCGAGATTCGACTTTGAAGAGTTGAATTTTCAGGTCGGCAAATACCCCAATAGCTTTGTGAAGGGCGCCGGGGACGCTTTTTAAATCGAAGGCAATGGAGGTTTTAGGATTGCGGGGTATCTTTTTGCTTTTGGTCTTGGATAAGACAAAAAAGCGAGTGAAGTTCTTCTTGTTGTTCTCGATTCCTGCTTTCAACTCCTTGAGACCGTAGTGGGCGGCAGCTGTCTTACTAGCAACGGCGGCAATGGTCAGATCTCCTAATTCAGAAACATGCTTGGCTGAGCCTGCGGTATCAAAATAGTCGACTGGCTTGGCCCCTTTTATCGACGATATATATTTTTTGCACTGCCAGAGAGCTTGGGGATGGGAGTAAACGTGCTTGATGGTCTTAAGCGACGCTCCTGGGAGGGCCAAAAGGGAATGAGATATCCGAAGTTTGAGCTCCCCCCGAATCGAGAGACGGTTCTCCAGAAGGAGGTCGAAGTTTTGATGAATGCTTCCGGTAAGAGAATTCTCTACTGGAACGACTCCCCAGTCAGCTTTGCCTTTAGTCACTGCTATGAAAACATCCTGAAATTCAGGGCAGGGAACAATGTCGAACTTCTGTTTCTTAAAGTAGTCGTGGGCAGCCAGCTCGCTATAAGCGCCGGGAACACCCTGAAAAGCAACTTTCATCCCCGCAGTAAACCACGCCTTTGGGGACGGAGGCAACTTGCGGGACTTAGTGAGTTGTCTGCGCATTGGGTCGATTCTCGGACCCAGATAGATGGAATTCGGTTTCAAATTTACTTTCGGCTGAATAAATTATTGGTCTGCAATTTGCTTCACCGGTCGTTATGGCACGACTACCTCGCAGGCTCACGGTCCAACCAAATCACTCAGTTCATAAGATTTGGCGTGGTCACAACAAGGAATGGAACTTGGGGACCAGAGAACAGAAACTTGCCTATTTAAACTTTCTTAACGCGGATATTGAAAACAAGAAATTCAAGCAGGGTTCCGAAGTACAAGCTTTGACTCTTATGTCGAGTCATACCCACGAAGTTCACGGGATAATCGAGCAGATTCTTTTTTCTAATCAGATGCGAAGACACCACTCGCGTTATGGTGCTTATTTTAACAAGGCGAACAACCGATGTGGGAAAGTTGCTCAGGACCGCCCTCATACTACGCTTCTGGAGAGTACTCATCAGGAAATGGAGACGGTCTTTTATGTTCACGCGAATCCTATCCGCGCTAAGATCGTCGGAGATGCTAGAAACTACTATTGGTCGACTCATCGGCTGTACGCCTTTGGAAAACGAGAACCATGGATGCGCAACGTGAAACTTCCGCAGTGGTATATGCGATTGGGTAGAACGGCGGAAGCCCGACAACACGCTTATCGTCGACTATTTGCCCACTATCTTAAAGTAAAAGGGCATACCAAACAGGATTTCTTAAAAAGCGTATTTTTCGGCTCCGTGATCTGGTGCGATCGAAATCGAAGAATGATCGCCGATTGGAGAAGAGATTTTGCCCCTCCTTGAAGCAGCTACTCCAAATAGGGGATAGCCGATGTTGTCCAAGGGGAAGGGACCAACTTCTGTTCTCTTTCATAAAGGGCGGAAAGCATCGCGACCATGGCGGCATTATCTGTGCAATGGCGAGGTGGAGGGAAATAAGCTTCCGGAAGTTTGTCACGTAAGCGAGAGTTACAGGCAACTCCTCCAGTTACGATGATCTGATTTGCGTTCATTGCATCGCTAGCTTCTCTCGTTTGCTTTACTAAAGCATCCAATATTGCTTCTTGAGCGCTAGCCGCTATTCCCAGTCGATTATCCTCCGAAATCGGCGATACTTTTCGAATCTGCAAAGAAACTGCTGTCTTTAATCCAGAAAATGAAAAGGTAAATTCCTTTGGTTTAGCTCTGGGGAAGTCAAATCGGGTTCGATGTGCCTCCGTCCCCTCTTTTTTCACCCAGAGATCGATGAT
>JBBQIT010000035.1:0-15157 GCA_038325205.1 Bdellovibrionota bacterium | reverse complement strand
GTGGTTGGTCATCAGAAAGTCCTGAGTGACCGCTTTCTCTTCGCCTGGAAGAATATTGGGGCCTTCCACTTCGACTAAATTAATCGACATGCTTTTTGAAACTCCTGCTTCCCCGTCCGAACCAGTAGGAGCACTGTCTTTAGCCCATCGAAACCAAGCCGGGTACCAATCCCGCTTGAAGAGGGTGACGCCGGCTTCCTTCGCCAAAGCTTTGTTCGTGATCTCAAATTTGCCAATGAGACAGCCGTAATCTTTTCCAAAGACTGGCCGCTGCATGGGAGGGATCTTGTGATACTGGCGATGCATCGCCTGTTTGAAGGCTTCTCCGATGATGGCGGCGTTCGCGGCCTGAGGCTCGTCCGCATAAGATGGATGGACTAAAAAAACGAAAGCTAACAACCCGAGAACTAACATCAGTAACCCTCTCCCGTAATCAGCACAGCCCCTTGCTAATGCACCGCGTAGTTATATCCCCTTCTTGGAGTGATGCAATCCCCCTGTTTTCAGCGAGTGACTTGCTTTACCTCTGGACTTGCCTCGACTATATAGACTGCGTGACCTGGAAAACCGAATTTAGATCGCAAGAAGTAACAATTCTTAAAAAGAAATTGAAGTGCCTGCACTGCGGGGGAACTTCATTCGATTCAAAAATATTCTACCTCGAACCAGGGCTGATTATTCGCGATAGGCCTTGGGATCAGTCAGGAGTTCGGGCTTTCGGGTGCGTGGCCTGTGGAAGGCTCGAACAGTTTGTCCCCACGGAAGCATTTACCATAGAGCCTGAACAAGAATCTGCAGGTGCTATCTGCCCTAGCTGTGGACTCGCCGTGGAAGAAGAAACGGTGAAGTGTCCCGGATGTGAGACGACGCTCCGATAACCGAGAAAGGGCCCCAGCCAATTCAGATTCAGGGCTCGAGAAGACGGTCTTGTGTTCCCCTAGGAAAACTGATAAAACCAGCGCACTTGTGCGGTTATTACGAAAGCGGGCTAGGCCCGCTTTTTGTTTTTAAGCCCACGTAGTTGTTCCTGTTGGGCTTTGCGGAGAACGTGCTAAGTGGCCAATTCTATTTCAAAAACGGCTCTCGAACTCAAGATTTTGAGTTTGGCCGATGCGACTTTAAACCCCTTGGGACTTCGAATTGTAGATGTGGATTGTCGCGTAGGCGGGCGCTCATTAGTTCGGCTTTTCATCGAACGCCTGGATGGCGTCGCGGAAACTGCGACCTGCTCGATGGAGAATTGTGTAGAGGCGAGCCGCAAGATTAGCGAACAGTTCGACGCTATCGAGGCTGCGGGGACCGAATTGGACTGGATTCCAGGGACCTACGATCTAGAGGTCTCCTCACCGGGATTGGATCGCAGATTGAGGCTTGAGGCGGACTTTGAGAAACAGGTCGGAAACGACGTTAAGCTCAAGCTCAACGAGAGATTGCTTCCCCGAGGAGCCAATCTCACAGGGACTTTGCTTCAGGTTAAGCCTGAAACTGTAGTTTTAAAGATTGATAAGGACGAAGTGGCAGTGCCACTAGGGCAAATTAAACAAGCGAATCTAATCTGGCGCAGCCCGGCCAATTGATTTAGAAGAGAGCGGACCGCGAATGGCGTCCGGATAGAAGGAAAGTAACATGGCTTCAGAATTAGGCAGAGTTATAGAGCAAGTCGAAAAAGACAAAGGAATCGAAAAGGCAGTCCTTATTGACGCCCTCGAGTCCGCACTGCTCATGGCAGCAAAGAAAAGATTTGGTTTAGAAAAAGAGATTGAAGCTCACTTCAACGAAGACTTGGGCGAGATCGAGCTCTTTCAATTTAAGACCGTAGTGGACACCGGCGCCAGCTCGGATACTGAAATCACTCATGCTGACGCTCAGAAATTGGATCCTGACGTAAGTGTTGGCGATAGCATCGGCGTAAAGTTGGATTCCTCTGATTTCGGCCGCATTGCCGCTCAAACGGCAAAACAGGTCATCATTCAGAAAGTTCGGGATGCCGAACGCGATATCATTTTCAAAGAATTTAACGTTCGCAAAGGCGAAGTGGTCAGCGGCGTTTGCCGCCGTATTGAAAAAGGTTGCTTGGTTGTCGACCTCGGTCGAACCGATGCAATTTTGCCCGCGCGCGAACAGATCCCTGGCGAACACTATCGCCCGGGTGATCGAGTGATGGGATTTTTGATCGACGTTCAACAGACCCCTCGAGGTCCTAAGATCGTCCTTTCTCGTACCTGCCCAGAACTCTTGGTTCAGCTCTTCAAGCAAGAAGTCCCTGAAGTAAATGAAGGCATCGTTACGATTAAGAGTGCGGCCCGTGAGCCTGGCATTCGAGCCAAGATTGCTGTTTCTTCCAGTGACTCTGATGTGGATCCGGTCGGCGCTTGCGTCGGCGTTAAGGGTGCCCGCGTGCAAAACGTGGTTCAAGAGTTACGCGGCGAAAAGATCGATATCGTTCCTTGGGACGAAAACGAGACTCGCTTTGTTTGCAACGCTTTAGCTCCTGCTGAAGTGGTGAAAGTGCTTTTAGACGAAGAAAATCATGCGATGGAAATTGTCGTCGCTGACAATCAGTTATCGCTTGCAATTGGTAAGCGCGGACAGAATGTGAAGCTAGCTTCGATCCTTACGGGTTGGAAACTAGACATTCTCTCTGAGACGCGCATGACCAAGCGTTTAGAGGATGCGAAGACGCTCCTCATGGGCATTGAAGGCATGAACGACACGTTAGCGCAAAGTTTGTATCATTTTGGATTCACCGTGGAGCAGGTTGCGTCAGTTGAACTGGCCAACTTGATGACTGTTCCGGGATTCAACGAGGAGAAAGCCAAAGAAATTAAGGAAAATGCGGCGAAGTTTATGAGCTCCGGCAAACTTGCGGAGATGGCGACCAAATTAAATGAAGCAGCAAGACTGGCTTCCGCACCCATTAAGCCCTCCACCGACGACGTATTTGCGCGGTTGAAGGCCGAAGTGAAAGCTCACGAAGAGCGAAAGAAAACTGCGGACTCCGAGAGCGCCAATGCTGCCCAAGGCACAACGAACGCAAAGGAATAAATGTCATCCAAAATCAAAGTCTATGAGTTAGCCAAAGAGCTCGGGCAGGATAGTCAACATCTGGTCGATGTAATTCAACGACTCGGCATCGATATCAAAAATCCCATGAGCGTTTTGGGAACTGAAGAAGTTCGTAATATTCGTGAATACTATCGTAAGCAGCGCCCTCTAACGCAGGCGACTACCAAAGCGGTGGAAGCTAAGACGGCTCCTGGAAAATCTCCGATTACTGAAAAACGAGTCGGAGCTACGGTAATTCGACGCCGGGCAAAAACGGCAGCTGACCCCGTAGAAGTTCAAGAAGCGCCTCCGGAAGAAGTGCAAGATCTCGTAGTTCAAGAGACAGAAGCCTCGGCTGAAGCGGCCCAAATGCTAGAAGCCGAAGCCGAGGTCTATGGCGCGGCGGCTCATCAAGAAGCGCAATCGGAAGAGATTTCAGAAGAAGCCGTAGAAGCGGCTGAAGCGGAAACAGAAGCTCCGAAGCCAACCATGGCTCCACCTCCTCTACCAATGATCAATCAAACGGTGGGCTCAATTCCTGTAGTGGTTAAGCCACGCCGTAGCTATCCCTCCATTATTAAGAAGGTGGGAACGGAACAATATTTAGGCGAAAAGGTCGGCCCCAAACCACCTCCTACAGAAAAGAAGGAAGTGAAACCGGGAACGGCGAAGCCTGGGGCACCCAAAACAGGTACCGATCTTTCTAAGCCGGGAATGCCAAAACGCGTTCAAGAGATTGAGCTCGTATCTCCCGAAGTCGCGAAAGAGACCAAAAAGCGTCTTGTTGAGCGCCAGAGCACCGTATTTAAGAGTGCTGATTTCTTAAAGCGAGAGCTCGTTCATTCGACGAAAAAGAAAAAGACGGTAATCAACCGTCCTGCGATGAAGACGATCCTGACCACTCCTGCGGAACACAAACGCGTAGTGATTATGGGCGCAACCATCACCGTAGCCAATCTTGCTAAAGAGATGGGCGTTAAAGGAACGGCTGTCGTTGGAAAACTCATGAGCTTGGGCGCCCCTGCGACCTTGAATCAAAACATCGATCACGATACGGCGAGTCTCGTGGCTCACGAATTTCAATACGAAGTAAAACAGGAAGTCTTTAAAGAAGAATCGTATGTTCCTGTCACCGATGTAAGCCCTGAGAAAATGCTTCCTAGGGCTCCTGTGGTAACCATCATGGGACACGTCGATCACGGTAAGACTAGTCTTTTGGATGCGATTCGAAAGACGAAAGTCGCCGCCGGAGAAGCCGGTGGTATTACTCAGCACGTCGGTGCTTATACCGTTCAATTGCCCAAAGGTAAGATCGCTTTCATCGATACTCCTGGTCACGAAGCTTTCACTGCCATGCGCGCCCGAGGCGCGAAGGTAACGGATATCGTGATTGTGGTGGTCTCGGCCGTCGACGGCGTGATGCCGCAAACGACGGAGTCTATTAACCACGCGAAAGCCGGAAATGTTCCGATTATCGTGGCGGTGAACAAAGTAGATCTTCCTGACGGAAATCCCGATCGTATTAAGACCACATTAGCCGGCCAAGGACTCAACCCCGAAGAGTGGGGCGGCGATACGATGTATGTGCCTGTTTCGGCAAAAACCGGAATCGGTATCGACAAACTTTTAGAGACGATTCTCCTTCAAGCCGACATGCTCGAGCTCAAAGCCAACTTTGATGCCCCCGCGCGCGGAACGATTGTAGAGTCCAAACTCGATAAAAATAGAGGTCCCGTCGCGACCGTGTTGGTCCAACAAGGAAAGCTCAGGCCTGGTGATCACGTCGCTTGCGGAACTACTTTCGGTAAGATCCGAGCGATGACCAACTCGTTGGGACAACGAGTTTTGGAAGCCGGTCCTAGTGATCCGGTTGAGATCTTGGGATTGCCTGAAGTTCCCAATACTGGGGACGAGCTTTTTGCGGTTACCGACGAGAAAACGGCTCGTGAATTGACGGAACAACGTCGTGACATCCACCGAATTAAAACGTTGGAACCTCAAGCCAGACAGACTTTGGATGATCTGTTAAATGCCCCGGTTAGTGAAGGCGAGTTAAAGATCATTTTAAAGACCGACGTTCAAGGTTCTGCGGAAGCTCTCCAAGGAGCGCTTGCTAAGTTCCCCTCTAATAAAGTGCAGTTGAAAGTGTTGCACGCGGGAACAGGTCAAGTGACGGAGAGCGACGTCATGCTTGCTGCGGCAAGTAAGGCTGTCATCTTAGGATTCAATGTTAAGGTAGATGGAAAAGCTCAGAAAATAGCGGAAGTGGAAAACGTTTCGCTTAAAACTTACGGCGTCATTTACGAATTACTCGACGACGTGAAGGGACTACTCGAAGGACTATTGACCGTCTCTCATAAAGACAAGGTCATCGGTCGTGCGGAAGTCCGTAGCGTATTTCATATTCCTAGAATTGGAACCATCGCGGGAAGTGCCGTTACCGACGGTAAAGTACAGCGCGGTTGCTTCATGAGACTCTTAAGAGATAGCCGAGTCGTTTACGAAGGCAAGATATCGAGTCTCAAACGATTCAAAGAAGACGTACGCGAAGTGGCCCAAGGATTTGAATGTGGTATCGGCCTTGAAGGGTTTAACGATCTTAAAAACGGCGACCAGTTTGAAGCTTTCATCCGCGAAGAAGTGAAAGGCGTCCTGTAATTATCAGGTAGTTGAGATTATGGATGCTATTCGTCGGAGTCAAAGGGTGGCGACACTGATTCGCGCTGAGCTCGCCAGGGTGTTGATTGAGGAGGTCGCTGATCCGGCTCTTTCCCAGCTCCACATTAATGAAGTGGAATTGAGCAAAGATCTTAAGGCGGCCAAAGTATTTTTCTCTCCTGGCGAATCTACATTAAAGCCTAAAGACATAAAAAAGGGGCTAGGTCGGGCACTACCCTTTTTTCGAAGAAAGCTCGCCGACAACCTCGACTTGCGCTACGTTCCGACCTTAGAGTTTGAAGAGGACAAGCATGGGGAAACGGTTAGCCGAGTTTTTAGCCTGCTGAATGAAGCGGCACCCCATGACTTATTAGGTTCAAAGGATTTGGAAACCACATGAGAGAAGCACTGCTAGTAATCGACAAGGTCCCCGGACCCACAAGTTTTGATGTGGTGAGGCAGGTAAAGCGTTTAGTAGGTGATACGAAGGTGGGCCACACCGGAAGTCTGGACCCTTTTGCTAGCGGCGTCTTGATTCTCCTTTTGGGACGAGCCACAAAGCTCTCCAATGCTCTTCTCAACGCCGATAAGAGCTACCGCGCTGTCGCAAAGCTTGGTGATTCGACGGATAGCATGGATCGCACGGGTAAAATCGATAAGACTGCCCCGGTTCCGGACCTGACCCCGGCTATGGTCGAGGCTGCTTTAAAAGGTTTTGAAGGGGAGTGGCTGATGACGCCCCCCATGTTCAGCGCCAAAAAAATTCACGGGGTAAGGCTTTATTCATTGGCCCGTCAAAACATCAATGTTCGACGCCTCCCCATCCCTGTACAACTTTATCGAATGGATTTCTTAGGCTACGAAGCGCCTTATGTGCACTTTGAAGTGCATTGCTCCAAAGGGACTTACATCCGGAGCTTGGCGGACGAGCTGGGAAAACGCCTGGGAACGGTCGCTCATCTGCATGAATTGCGGCGATTGACCTGTGGCGAGTTTACTCTTGCGGATAGTGGAACCGTCGAGACCGTGGCAGCGGATTTGCCCGGATCTTTAAGTAGAGGTTTCCACAATTACGTTAGGCTGCTACGCACCGAAGGACTGGTGAGAAAGCAGGGAGGACCCCTCAAGGATCCTCAATTGCAAATGGGAAATAACAATGGTAATAGCTTGCTAAATTAAAGGAATCAAAGAGGTTAAGATTGAGTCTCACGAAAATTAAAAAAACAGAAGTCATTACTGGCTACCGGGTTCACGAAAGAGATACCGGGTCCCCAGAAATTCAGGTGGCTTTACTGACAGAGCGGATTAATGATCTCACTCCGCACTTTAAAGAGCATAAGAAAGATCATCATTCCCGTAGGGGTTTGCTTACGCTCGTCGGACGCCGTCGTCGCCTCCTCGATTATTTGAAAACTACGGATGCGACTCGTTACAAAAAAGTCATCGAGCGATTGAACATTCGAAAATAACCTCGAAGGCTTAAAAAGAAGCCGAGTGTGGGGAATCGTGTATTTACGATTAGTAAGGTACAGCCCCGCCCACGAGGACAGAAAAAAGAGGCACCATGATGAAGGACCCAGTCGAAGTTAGCTTAGACTACGGTGGTCGAACTTTAACCCTCCAAACAGGACGCATTGCAAAGCAAGCAGACGCTTCGGTTCTCGCCACTTACGGCGATACCGTAGTCCTCGTTGCTGTCGTGGCTGGAAAAAAAGTCAAAGAAGGTCAGGATTTTTTTCCTCTGACCGTTGATTACCAAGAAAAATATTATGCTGCTGGTCGAATCCCAGGTGGATTCTTCAAGCGAGAAGCCAAACCCTCCGATAGAGCCACGCTGTCAGCGCGACTCATCGATAGGCCGATTCGGCCCTTATTCCCTGAAGATTTTTTGGTTGATTGCAACGTTACGGTGACGGTCCTTTCGATCGACAACGTAAACGAAGCCGACATTGTGGCGTCCATCGCTACTTCGGCCGCGATTCATATCTCAGACATCCCTTGGAACGGTCCCATCGGAACGTGCCGAGTCGGTCAGCTGGACGGCGAGTTCGTAACGAATCCGTCCCCAGAAGATCAGCCGAATAGTGCTGTCGACCTTTTGGTCTCCGGCGGTAAGACTGGCGTCAACATGGTCGAAGGTGCTTCGAAAGAAGTCTCCGAACAGACGTTGATGGATGCGATCGATTACGCTCATGCGCAGAATCAATTAGTCATTGCGGCGATTGAAGAGCTTCGCGAAAAGACGGGTAACAAACCGAAACGCGATTACGACAAGCCACCTCGTGATGAAAAGTTGAAAACCAAGCTTCGCGAATTCTTATGGGCGCCTTTCCAAAACGCGTTCTCGATTCGTGAAAAGCTTCAGCGTTATGAAGCTTTGAGCCAGCTCAAAAAGACGTTGAAGGACAAATTCGGCGTCTCTGAGCCCAAAGAGCCGGCCGACAACCTCAAAAATAAGCTTGTCGAGACTTATTACGAAGAGCTCAAAGCGGTTTACGCTCGAGAGCTTACGCTCGATACGAAAAAGCGTATCGACGGTCGTGCTTATAATGCGATTCGCGACATCAATTGCGAAGTTGGCATTTTACCCCGCGTTCACGGAACGGGACTTTTTACTCGCGGTGAAACGCAGGTTTTGTCCGCTTTAACGCTTGGTACGTCAGATGATGAGCAGAAGATCGACGCTATTAGCGGCACGTATCAGAAAACATTTTTACTCCATTACAACTTCCCGCCGTTCTCGGTAGGTGAAGCGCGGCCCTTACGTCCACCGGGACGTCGCGAAATTGGTCATGGAAACTTAGCAGAACGCGCCTTGTCGTTTGTGATTCCTTCGAAAGAAGTTTTCCCTTACACGCTTCGCTTGGTCTGTGAAGTGTTCGAGTCGAATGGCTCTTCTTCGATGGCCAGTGTTTGCAGCGGCTCGCTTGCTATGATGGACGCCGGCGTTCCGATTACCAAAGCGGTAGCGGGCGTTGCGATGGGACTTATTAAAGAAGGCGACAAGGTCGCGGTCCTTTCCGACATTTTAGGCGATGAAGATCATCTTGGAGATATGGATTTCAAAGTTTGCGGAACCGCAGACGGAGTCACTGCTTTCCAGATGGATCTTAAGATTGGCGGCGTAAGTCGCGAGATCATGGAGCAAGCGCTCTCTCAAGCGAAAGAAGGAAGACTACACGTTCTCGAAAAAATGAACGCTGTACTTGCCCAGCCACGTACAGAGATGTCGCCGTTCGCGCCTCGCATTCACACCATTAAGATTCGACCAGACAAAGTTCGCGAAGTGATTGGCTCAGGCGGTAAAGTTATCCGCAGCATCATCGAGCAGACGGGTGTCAAAATCGACATCGAAGACGATGGTTCGATTCACATTGCGTCGACTGATGAGGAGAGCGCACAGAAAGCTATCGCCATCATTCAAGGCATCACCGAAGAGGCCGAGATTGGCCGCATTTACGAAGGCCGAGTGTCTCGTATTGCGGAGTTCGGAGCATTCGTTGAGATTATTCCGGGAACCGATGGTCTGGTGCACATTTCCGAATTGGAACATCACCGCGTACGTCGCGTAGAAGATGTGGTCAAAGAAGGCGACATCATCAAAGTGAAATGCTTGGATGTCGACTCTCAAGGAAAGATTCGTCTCTCTCGCAAAGCTTTACTACCTAAAGAAGGTGGTGGGCCTGGAGGAGATGACGAAGGTGGTGGCGGAGGATCTGGTGGTGGCGGCGGCGGTGGAAATCGTCCCGAACCTACCCGTGAATCTCGAGATCGCGGCGATAGACCTGAGCGTAGCGAACGTCCCGACCGCGGAGATAGAGGAAATCGGAGCGAGCGCAGTGAACGTCCGGCTGCTACTGAGCGGCCAGAACGTTCTGAGCGCGTCGAACGTTCTGACCGACCTGAACGGTCCGATCGCCCTGAAAGAGGCGAGCGACTAGACCGTCCGGCAGCTCGCAGCGACCGTCCAGAGAGAACCGAACGTCCGGAGAGTAGTGACCGTCCTGAACGCAGTGATCGTCCCGAGGGCCGTGATCGACCTGCACCAGATCGCGGAAACCGAGGAGAGCGAGAAGGCTCCTCTCGTCCCCGTGAGCCAAGAGGCTTTGGCGGCGGACGCGATCAAGATCGCGGACCGAGCCGTGACCGCAACGATCGCCATGCTGCTCCTCGTCCCGAGCGTTCAGACCGTGGTGGACGTAGCGATAGTCCCGATCGTGGTGAGCCTGAACGTGACAGACCCCCAAGATCAGCACCGAGATCAGCACCAAGGTCAGCCCCAAGGTCGGATAGAGACGATCGGCCAGAGCGAGCTCCCCGATCCGCTGATCGGCCCGAGCGCGGGAATGATCGTGGCAATGACCGTGGTAACGATCGCGGATTTGACCGTGGTCCCAGTCGTGAGATCGATCGTCCCCTTCGAGGGGCCGCCGATCGAGAGACTCCAGAAAAGAATTTAGACAAAGGTATTGGCGTCGATCGCGAGCGATTGGAACGCATGGAACGTAATGAGCGTATTGATCGCAATACGTTAAGCGTTCGCGCCGAGCGTGATGCTCGTGAAGCGCGTGATTTTAGTCGGGGCAAAGAGCCCTACTTTGATCGCACTCGTGGTGCTGGCAGCGAAGATCGAGGAAACCGTTCGCACGGTTCCGATGAAGATCGCGGCAATCGACGAGGCGGATTCGACCGTGGTCCTTCTGCCGATCGTCACGATCGTGGACCGAGCAATGACCGTGGCCCAAGCAACGACCGAGGTCCTTCGAGAGATCGCGGAACGCGAGAGCCCCGACGTGAAACAGGATCCCGAGATTCTGGACCTAGAGACTCTGGACCTAGAGATTCCGGACCTAGAGATTCTGGACCTAGAGAATCTGGCCCCCGAGATCCCGGATTTCCTCGCTTCGGTCGCGGCGGCGGCGGCGATGAAGAAGGCGAATAAGTTCTAACTCCCCTGACTCAAAGGCGGTAACCCTTGTCCTACTCGAAAGCGACACTTTCGAACGGAATGACCCTTGTCGTCGAGAGCCATCCACATGTTCGGTCCGTAGCCATCGGGGTTTGGGTACGTGTTGGTAGTAGCTTCGAAACCCCCTCTCAAAACGGTTTAAGTCATTTTATCGAGCACATGGTGTTCAAAGGAACCGAGCGTCGTTCGGCCTTTGAGTTAGCCACAGCACTCGAGTCTGTGGGAGGCGATCTGAACGCCTTCACCGATCGAGAGTTCACCTGCTATCACGCTACTGTCTTAAATGAAGATACTGAGCTGGCGGTGGACGTGCTGAGCGACTTACTCACTCGTCCCACATTTCCGGCGGAGGAACTGGAACGCGAAAAAAAAGTTCTGCTCCAAGAGCTTTCTATGATTGAGTCGGCGCCCGATGATTATATCGGCGATGTCTTCTTCTCAACCATTTGGGAGAAGGGCCCGTTGGGCCAACCCGTCATTGGAAGTAAGCAGACCATCAAGAGTTTTACCCGCGCACATGTGGTCAATTACTTTCGTGACCACTACTACCCCGAAAATATTGTAATCGCGGTCGCAGGCAATGTGTCAGCGGATGAGATAAAACGCCTTTGCGAGAAATATTTCTCTGAGCGGCCACGGCCCAAGAAGAAAAAAGCGAAGCGCCGGCAATCGGTTTATCAAGCCAAGAAAAAAAGTATTCGAATGGACACCGAGCAGTTGCATCTGCTCTTAGGTTTCGAAGGGACTGGATTTAAAGATCCGAATCGGTTTGACGCTTTAATTCTAAGCTTTTTCTTAGGCGGCGGTATGTCGAGCCGGCTCTTCCAAGAGATTCGAGAGAAAGCTGGTCTTGCTTACTCAGTCGATTGCGACTGCGTTCCGTTCTCGGATACAGGCATTTTTTCGATTTATGTCGCTACATCGCCAAAATCCCTGAAACAATGCTTGGAGATTATTGGCCGAGAAGTGACTCGACTCAAAGAGACGCCGCTTACCGCCAAAGAGCTTTCGATTGTTAAAGGGCAGCTGCGCGGAACCATTTTGCTTTCCAACGAAAATATGGACGCGAGACAAGAATCTATCGGACGCAACGAGGTGGTCTTTGGGCGCTATGTTTCGATGGAAGAGGTTTTAAAGGAGTTGGACGAGGTTTCGCCGGAACGGGTTCAGCTACTAGCGCAAAAAACGTTTATAAAAACGAAGCAGGCCGCCGTTACTATCTCGAAGATAAAGCCTAAATCTAGTGACGTTACGATTTTTTAAAAGGGGTACAGCATGGTTTCCGTAAAAGTTAGAAAATTAAACGACCAGGCGATAGTGCCGAAGTACATGTCGGAAGGCGCCTCTGGATGCGATGTCATGGCCTGTTTGGCTTCTCCGCTGGAAATTCTACCGGGCGATCGGGCGGCGGTGCCTACGGGACTTGCCTTCGAAATTCCGGAAGGGTTTGAGATCCAAGTCCGACCCCGAAGCGGTCTTTCCTTCAAACAAGGACTTACGGTCATTAACGCTCCCGGCACTATCGATAGCGATTACCGCGGAGAAGTAAAAGTCCTCATGGTGAACTTAGGCAAAGATCCCGTGGTAGTGAACCCCAGCGATCGCATCGCTCAGTTGGTCGTCCAACAGGTGGAGCGAATCGAATGGCAAGAAGCGACCGAGCTTGCTTCCAGCGTCAGAGCAGAAGGCGGCTTTGGAAGCACCGGGCTCCGCTAAGGCTACGCGCCGGCAGGCCGGGGTTAGACCTGCTGCCTGGTAAAAAAAATGTCGGTGAGTTTTAGTTTGGGAAAGGCTTCTCGATATTTCCGTAGAAGGTCGTGTTTCAACATCATCAGTTGCTGCATCCACAAGCCATCTTGAACTCGGACAATGAGCTGCGTGCCTCGAATGCGCAAAGGCTTAGAAACGCGCGCTGCAGCATCTCCGACAAATACTTCCCAAGCCATTAACGCTCGGCTTTCTTCAATCTTCCTAAGTGCCTCACTGTCCTTTTTAAAGAAGCTCGTGAGCAAAGCTCCGAAGTCTGGAAGCGGCGCTTCCAAGCTCTTTTGCCGTTTGGATTTGTACTTATTGCGATCGTTGACGCGGTCTTTGTAGAGCTTAGTGAGATCCCGGTCTTCTTGGGTCTGCTTTTCAAATCTTTTTGGCGGCGGTTTCGAAGCCATATTTTTATTTAAATCTAGGGAAGGGGGATTGTCACACAATCGAATGCCCCTACGTCTATCACAGTGACAGAGTTGGACAAACAACAGCTCATTATCCCCTCCCCCTAATAAAAAGGGACGCCCTAACGGGCGTCCCTTTTTTAATTATTAAGGGTTAATCCCTATGGATTAATCCTTAATCCTCAGATCCCCCCTAACTTGTTGGATAGCATCCCCTATGTTACCGTTGCCCTTTCTTTGGGGGGAGAGGCGACAATGGATAGGAACCTTGCATTAGAGTTTGTTCGAGTCACCGAATCGGCCGCTTTGGCGGTAGGCCGCTGGATTGGTCGTGGGGATGAAAAGGCGGCGGATCATGCTGCCGTTGAATCGATGCGAAAAGCTTTCGATTCCATCCGATTTGAAGGCACGATCGTTATCGGAGAGGGTGAAAGGGATGAAGCCCCCATGCTCTACATCGGGGAAAAAGTCGGTGAAGGAGTCGGCCCTAAAATCGACATCGCTTGTGACACCTTAGAAGGAACCACCATCACGGCTTTGGGACGAAGTGAGGCGATCTCAGTCATCGCGGCCGCCGAAGACGGAGGCTTTTTACATGCTCCCGATACGTACATGGATAAGCTAGCGGTTGGCCCCAGAGCCAAAGGATGTATCGACATCACCAAAGGTCCCTCCTGGAATATTAAAGAAGTTTCCAAGGCGTTGAAAAAACGTGTCGAAGATTTGCTTATCATTATTTTGGACAGGCCTCGTCACGCCGATCTTATCGCTGAGGTCAGAGCCGCAGGCGCGCGTATCCGACTTATCGGCGACGGAGACGTTTCGGCGGCTATCGCCACGGCTCAAGAAGAGACCGGTGTCGACATGCTCATTGGAATTGGCGGAGCCCCGGAAGGGGTTATCTCGGCGGCTGCCATGCGCTGTTTGGGAGGCGATTTTCAAGGCGTTCTTAAATTTCGTAATGATGAGGAACGCGCTCGCGCGAAGAAGATGGGCATCACAGACGAGAACAAGATTTATATGATTGATGATCTCGCTCGGGGCAACGTGATGCTCATTGCGACGGGAATCACCAATGGAAGTTATTTGAATGGAATTCGCTATTATGGTGGCGGAGCCCATACGCATTCGATCGTGATGAGATCGGAAACAGGAACGATTCGAGAAATCAAAGCGCATCACCGCTTTGATACTAAACCTAGATACGGCTGGTAGTACGATGGCAAAAGTAGTTAAGGAAAAACAAATGGCAGTGCCGAGAGAGGCGCTGTACCAGGTCATTACCGATTTCGATTCTTATCCCGAGTTTGTCGGGGAGGTAGTGTCGGTAAAGGTCCTCCCGGGAGCGACTAAGTCGAAAATGAAAGTCGCTTTCGAGCTTGAGATTGTTAAGAAGTTTCAATACACCCTCGAGTTCACTCTTAAGGAAAACGAAGAGGTGTCCTGGAGTTTGGTCGAAAGTAATTTTTTTAAGACCAACACGGGAAAGTGGATTCTTAAAGATGCAGGAAAGGGAAAGACCGACGCTACCTACGAGCTAGATGTCGCCGTCGGCTTTTTGATTCCTGGTTGGATCTCTAAAAAGCTTACCGAAACTAGTTTGCCGCGAATGCTGGATAATTTTGAAACCAGAACGCAAGCGGTCTTGAAGAAGAAATAGGTGGTTTGTGGATAGTAACGATCAAGACAATCGAACTCCAGACGAGAAAAAGCGCTGGAGCGAAGTGATGCGCGAGCTCGCCTTAGGAGGGCTTGCGACGTACTTCATGACTGAGGACGCTGTTAAGGGCTATCTCAAAGAGATGAAACTTCCGAAAGAGGTGGTTGCACTGTTATTGGACGGGATGTCCAAAAAGAAGGATGATTTTTACGGACTATTAGTTAAAGAATTTGGACGAGTCCTTGCGAAAGTAGACATCACTCAAGAGGTCTCCAAGTTCTTGGAAATGCACCACATCAACGTCCAAGCAAAATTTTCGTTCGAGCCTAAGAGTGGGTATAAGTCGAAATCAGCGGAAACTGAAAGCGAAGGAGAATAACCATGGCTATGAATCACAAGACTGTTATTGCGACGGATAAAGCGCCTCAGGCCTTGGGACCTTATTCCCAAGCGATTCGAAGCGGAAATTATGTTTTCATGTCGGGCCAGATCCCGCTAGATCCGGCCTCGGGGCAGGTCGTCGAAGGCGGAATCGTAGAACAAACCGAGCGTGTTATCGAAAACATGAAAGGCGTTCTCGCTGCAGCCCATTTGGATTTGGGAAACGTCGTAAAGACGACGGTATTTCTTAAAGACATGGGAGACTTTCAAAAATTCAAC
>JBBQIT010000034.1:0-15742 GCA_038325205.1 Bdellovibrionota bacterium | reverse complement strand
CGTCGGCATTGTAAAAGAAGCGAGTTCCCATCGCTTTGTTCGCTAGATAGACGTGGGTAGCGCAACCGCGATAGCCGCTCGAGTCTCCGTTTCCTGCGATCGTGCGAAGGCCATCTAAAAAATCTACGGATTCAGCGGGGGCCGCGAAAGGGCCCCAGCGTAAAGCATTGGGTGCCGTGGCTTCTGGGAAGGGGCGGCTCTTATAAAGAGGCGGCGCCGATTCCATCGGCCGAAATTCTCCTTGAAGTACGGAAGGTCGGATTCGGTAAAACCAACTTCTTAGATTGTAGGCGCGAGGAACCGTGAAAGCGGAACCGCTTATTTGCTCCGCATAAAGACCTAATCCCACTTTTTGTGGATTGTTTTGTCCCTCGGGAAGCGCTCCAGGTAAGGCTTCCGTGGAAAAATAGTTACCGAAACCGGTTTGGTATTTGTGTGAACCCATGGAAATGTTTTCGCCCCCTTGCGGCGGTACGCCGAAATCCGATTTTGATCAAAGTGTGGGTTTTTGTCATCACTTTAAACCTCAACGCGGCCAATCAAAATCTGTCGACGCAATTTCAAACGCAAACTTTCGCTCAGGCAAGCCAGTTACGGATTGACAGTTAAATAGACCAGTTATATTCATGGGTTCGAACAACGTTAGCGAAACGAAATCGTTGAGAATAGCGAGTAGTCTAAGTAGACACGGCGCCTTCGGATTCTGTCATTAGAGTGAAAATCCGAACCAGCCGCCTTTAGCAACCCTCAACACATTCGAACTTCGGGGGAAGAGAAGCAATGGAGCAAAAGCCCTACGGATGGTGGCTGCCGTTAAACGCATCAGCGAATAACGCCGGCATCGATCAACTCATCAACATAGTCCACGTCTTCATGGCCGTGCTTTTTGTCGGCTGGGGAGTGTACCTTGTTTACGTACTCATCCGCTTCCGCGCCCGACCGGGCCACAAAGCCTACGCAGTACACAAACACTTTCGGCTTCCGACTTGGTTGGAAGTTGGTGTCGCCATCATTGAAGTCGTATTACTCGTCTTCTTGTCCTCGCCGATCTGGTACCGCGTGAAAAAGGAATTCCCAGCGGAAAAAGATTCGGTCCTTATTCGCATAGTGGCTGAGCAGTTTGCTTGGAACATTCACTATCCCGGAAAAGACGGAAAGTTTGGAAGAACTCGTCCAGAACTCGTGACGAGCAACAATCCTGTAGGTTTGGATCGAGAGGATCCAGACGGTAAGGATGACATCACCACTATTAACAATTTGCATGTTCCTACGGGAAAGCCCGTCATCGTGTATCTCTCGTCGAAAGATGTAATCCATTCGCTTGGAATAACCGTCCTTCGCGTGAAGCAAGATGCCATTCCGGGAATGACGATTCCTATTTGGTTTGAAGCCGCGATCCCAGGCCAGGACTTTGAAATCTCCTGTGCCCAGCTTTGCGGGCTGGGGCATTACCGCATGAAGGGAATGCTAGCTATCGACACACCAGAGCAGTACACCACCTGGATGACAGAACAGGAAAAAGAGCTGGCCGCAGAAAATGCTGCCAATGCAGAGCCAGCACCCGCCGATACGTCCAATGAAGGGAGTCCTAAATGAGTTCTCACGACACTCACGCTCACTCGGGCCATGATCACCATGAGCTGAGTTGGCTAAGAAAATACGTTTTCTCCATCGATCACAAGATGATCGGTATCCAGTACGGATTGACCTCGCTGTGCTTTCTGTTCTTCGGATTTACCTTAGTCATGTTGATGCGCTGGCAGTTGGCGTTCCCCGGTAAAGAGCTTCCCATCATTGGAAAACTTTTGGGGGAAGCGGCTTTCCCTGGCGGCGTCATGGCTCCAGAATTTTACAATCAGCTGGGAGCGATGCACGGAACCATCATGGTGTTCTTGGGTATCGTACCTTTGGCGGTTGGCGCGTTCGGAAATTATCTCCTGCCGCTTCAAATTGGCGCTGGCGATATGGCCTTTCCCAAGCTCAATATGATGAGTTATTGGGTGTTCTTCATGGGCGGAGTCACGATGCTTTTGAGCTTCTTGATGCCTGGAGGCGCGGCTCAGTCGGGATGGACTTCGTATCCGCCGCTTTCTGATATTGCTCCGGCCGGTCAAACCGTCTGGCTCCTTGGCATGGTGTTTTTGATCACTTCCTCTTTGCTTGGCTCGGTCAACTTCATCGTCACTGCGATTCAACTTCGCGTGAAGGGAATGTCCTTCTTTAGAATGCCCATTTTCACGTGGTGTCAGCTCGTTACCGCATTCCTCTTATTGTTAGCCTTTCCTCCTTTGGAAGCGGCCAGTGTCCTTCAATTGATGGATCGAGTGGCGGGAACTAGCTTTTTTATGCCGACCGGACTTGTTATCAGCGGTGAGCAATCACACTTCGCCGGTGGCGGAAATCCTTTGTTATGGCAGCATCTCTTTTGGTTCTTGGCGCATCCTGAAGTGTACGTTTTGATTTTGCCCGCGGTCGGTATCGTTGCCGAAGTTTTGACGACGAATACTCGGAAGCCCTTGTACGGATACAACACGTTGGTTTACTCGGTTATATTCTTAGGCTTCATGTCATTCGTCGTGTGGGCGCATCACATGTTCATGACTGGAATGGGAACGACTTTAAGTTCTTTCTTTCAAGCGACTACGATGATCATTTCGATTCCGTCTGTCATTATCGTCACGACTTTCCTTCTCACTCTGTGGGGAGCGTCGATTCGATTTAATGTCCCGATGTTGTTTGCCTTGGCATTCCTTCCGATGTTCGCCATCGGAGGTCTGACGGGTCTACCTCTCGGATTGACGGCTTCGGATATTTACTTGCATGACACCTACTACGTCATTGGACATTTCCATTACGTCGTAGCTCCCGGAACTCTGTTCGCGATGTTTGCCGGTATCTATCACTGGTATCCCAAACTGTCCGGGCGGAAGATGTCTGAGTTTTGGGGCAAAGTTCATTTCTGGGGATCGTTTGTCTGCATGAACGGAATTTTCATGCCGATGCTCTTCGTCGGAATGGCTGGCGTCTCGCGACGACTTTACGACATGAGCTTATATGCTCACGCCAAAGCGGTGTTCCCGCTTAACATCGTCATGTCGGTTTCGGCATGGTCGCTCGCGTGTTTCCAAATTCCGTTTATTTTGAATCTCTTTATCAGCTGGCGAAAAGGCCAAAAGGTAGGGGACAATCCATGGGATTGTACGACGCTGGAATGGGCAACGCCCACGCCTCCGCCGCATGGAAACTTTACTCATCCGGTGGAAGTGCATCGGGGACCGTATGAATATGCTGGGGACGAAGCAGAATTCGTTCCGCAAAACGTCTAGGAGGCTCGTAAAACCATGGATGAATTGATCCCTTATATCTACAAGCCCCATCCGGTGACTGGAATCACCAATGGGAAGTTCGGGACTTGGCTCTTTCTGGCCTCAGAAGTCATGTTGTTCGGGGCACTTTTTTCTGCCTACATCATGCTTAGGGTGGGTTCGGAAAGTTGGCCACATGGTTACCAAGAACTTCACGTGGCGTGGGCGGCTTTAAACACCGTCGTCCTTATCTTTTCGAGCGTCACTATCGTCATGGCCTGGGTATCTCTGAAGTTAAATAAGTTTACCAACTTTAGAATCTACATGGGGCTTACCCTACTTTGTTCTTTAGCTTTCTTGGCCGTGAAGTCGGTGGAGTACATGGATAAGTTCCACCACCAGCACTATCCTTGGACGAGCAACTTCTTTGGAATCTACTTCACGCTGACTGGCCTTCACGCCATCCATATTATTGGCGGAATTGTCGTCAATGCGTACCTCATGGGGCCTGGCGCCAAGCTCTGGAAAACTAATCCAGAACAGTTCACAGGCAGAATCGAGTGCGCCGGGTTATACTGGCATTTCGTAGACTTAGTTTGGATCTTTCTATTTCCGACCATCTATCTTCTATGATGGCGCGAGTAGCTTAAAGTTTAGCGTTAGAAAGAACGACTTAAGACGATAGGAGAGCATCAATGAGTGCTTCGGCGGAAGAGGTAAAAAAGCATGTTAAGACCTACTGGGGAGTCTTTGGGGCTCTTCTAGTACTAACCGCGGTTACGGTTGCGGTCGGTTACAAACACTTACCGATTCACTGGGCGATTATCGTCTGTCTGGTGATAGCCCTCACCAAAGGAACTTTGGTCGGCGGCTACTTCATGCATCTTTTCGGTGAGAAAAAGATCATTCTCTGGTGTCTAGCGCTGACGGTCTTCTTTTTCTTTCTAGTTTTACTGCTACCCGTGATAGTCGTGCAGGAAGACGCCGTAACCGGTCCCATGTGGAGCCCAGCCCCTGCTGGTTCAGCTCCTGTAGAAGCTCCAGCGCACGAATAGGAGAGTCCCAATGTCCCTCAAGTCGTTCCACTTAGTATTCGTCATCGCCTCTTTGGTATTAGCCTCGTGGTTTGCCGTGTGGTGCTATAACCAAGGTTCGGAAACAGGCGATACGGGAACGCTCGCGATGGGTGTCGTTTCTCTTATCTCGGCCGTCGGGCTTGCGGTGTATCTGACTTGGATTCTCAAAAAGCTTAAGCCGATGCCTTTTGTATTTTTCCTAACCTGGGCTGCACTTAGCCATCCCACGACAGTCCAAGCCTGTGCCACGTGCTTCGGAAATCCGAAGTCACCTTTGGTTCAAAGCGCTAATACTGCGATTCTCTTTTTAATGGGCGTAATTGGAGTCGTACTGACGGGATTTGGTGGACTATTTCTTTCCTGGCGTGCGCGCGACAAAAAATACAACGCCGATATCGGCCCGGTCTAAATTTCTCTATTTAAAATTGAATCTGAACCGTCATTGCGAGGAGCGACTTGTCCGGCGTCTTGTCCGGCGTAACCAAAGGCGAAGCGGGAAGCCGAAGGCGAAGACGGAAGCGACGTGGCAATCCATGTGCATGGCAGATGGCTGTGTACCGATAATGCTAGCAATGACAGGGAAGATGAAATGGTTAGAGCGATCTAATGCCGCGACCTTTTAGTCGGGGTAACCCCACCAATGGGACTTGGATTGCTTTCGTCGCTAGCTAACTTCAGATCCAAGAGCCAACGAGAACGTTCGCCGTCAAAGAGCGGAGACATGAAAAGCTTTCGTCCCGAATCGCTTAGCCAGAGATCGCCCTCTTTAAGATCGTTGATGGGAAACCCTTTAAGGACGGTGGCGCGTTTTTCGGTGTTAAGGAAGAAAAGCGTGACGCCGTCTTGTTGGGAGAAGGTCGCAATAGCCGGCTGATTGTAGTTCGGCACAATCGGTGTGAGGCCTTTGATGTCATAATAACCACAGCCTTTTGGCGTGGCCCAAAGTAAATTCTGATCTTTGTTATCTACCACGACCGCCGTCGAATCGATGGAATCGAAACGATAAACATCCTTAACTGGTCCGCGAACATTGCTGTAAGCGACAGGCGTTTGTGCTGTGCAGTTCGTGATGTCGAAAGGATAAATGACCACTTGCCGATCGCTTCCAGGGGCATTCACCTCGTTAAAGAAGAATACGAGCGGATAAGTGTGTCCGTGGGCCATCGTCAAAGGAACTTTAGCGGTGGATTGGATCGAACATTGGTACTTAGAACCGTTATCTCCCACGCGGTAGGAGTAGAAATCCCACCGTTGGTCACCACTCGCCGCAGGAACAAACTGGTAGCTAAAAAGTTTGTTCCGATTCCAGAACAGATGCTGCATTCCCGCGTTAGGATTGAACTCAAACCAGTCTGAGGAATTGGTATCGAGAAGCCAGCCTTGACCTTCGGTGAGAACAAATCTTTCTTTGGGATCTACGACTCGCGACATGGGGTAGATCGAGGTCGAGAAAAATTGGGCTTGAGAGAAGTTCCCGGCGCTATCCGACCGAACTCCGCGAATCTCGCGATTCGCGTTTCGATAAATAAGAGCGTTCGACGACTCTTGGTAGAGAAATTCTTTCACTCCGCCGACAGCATCTACCGTTTCGACGTTATACTTCAATATTCCGGAAATATCGTTGAATGGATTTGGTCCGACGCCGCCGCATCGCAACTGTCTCGCTTGCCCCACTCCGCACACCAAGGCAGCTATCGCAAAAAAATTCGCAAGCGATCGTGCAATCACAATTCCTCCTCGAAGGTTTCTACTTGTGAGACCAAACGGTACCCACCATCTTCGGAGCGAATGGCATCCGAAGGTACACCCATTTCGCCTAATCTCTTTCGCAAAGAGTGAATATGGTAATAAATAAGCTTGTCGTCTCGTTCCGACTCGTAAGTTCTTGAATAAAGTGTCTTCACAATGAAAGCTTTGTCGACGTAACCCTTACGCGCCAGCGATATAAGTAGTTTATCGGACGGCAACTTACTGTTCAAAGACAAACTCTTTCTTTCATACGAAAGAATGCGCTCTCCATCGATGACCTTCAACGTCATTGGGCCTGGGTTCGACGTCTCAGCGATTTGCTTACGTATGACTTCCATGAACTTCGACAGAGATTTCCAGCTTTTCCCTTTGAAAAGCTCCTGGATTTCTTCGACGAGGAGCGTAGCCTTCTCGGGTTCGCCTCTATCCATTGCCGTCAGTGCGAGGTTAGCTTTGGCGGAAAACACAGCGTACCAATTGGACTCAAGTGTCTCTGTCTCCAGAACCTTTCGAAAATAACTCTCTGCTTCATCAAATTTCTTCTCCTCGAGCAAAATGACCCCCCTCCAGATTTCGATGAGAGGGACCAAACCAACGTCGTTGGTTTCGCCGATGGAATCGATGAGTTGGCGACAGGCGCCCATGTCGTTATGGACGGTCTTGTAGTACTGAGCGAGCATCATCTTCGATTTCGCATGGTAGGTCGAAGACTTAGGATCTCTTAATATCTCTTCGAATATTTTTTTCCCTGCCTCGTACCGAGGCTCCTTGAGGTAGAAATAGACCATCCCAAGCTGAAAGGAAATGACGGGATTTTTGGTAGTAGCGCGGAGTTTCTCAAGCGCTCCGAGGTAGAAATGCAATTCGAACTCCTTGCCGAGTTCGGCAAGGATACGGGCGAACATACCAATGTACTCGGCATGTTCAGGATCGGCCTGGAAGGGCAATCGATCATAATAGCGACGCAGAATGTTGTACGCTTCTACCAGTCTTAAGGAATAGAAGTGTGCCTTGGCCGCTTCCAAATTTTTTTGAATTTTTGAATCCATCTAGAGAAGACGAGAATGAAGATATTATTAAAAATATCATACTCCGCTTGGCTTTGGAATGATTTGCACTCTACGAAATCGCCCTCTGGCCAACAGGCTCACGCTGATTCTCCAATACGTGAGACAAATAGCCGAAAGTACTCATCAGGACGTACCAAGAACAGTTGTTAACGGTTTGAACCAGTCGAGCTCCGGGTGACCCACTTGCCGAGTCGCTAGCCGCACGGGACTCCGCCTCCAATTGATCTTTGCCGAGGCGACTGTTATCTTCGAATAACCACTCCAGGTACTCCCCGAGGGTCACCATGCACCGAGCTAATCGCGGTTCCATCTCCGTTATCATCCCAGCGCTAAATGAAGAGGACAATCTTGCGGCCACAATCTCGAATGTGCTCAAAGTCGTAGCTTGTCACTTTCAGGATTGGGAGCTTCTGGTTTTTGACGACGGCAGTAGCGATCGTACTGGGCTTATCGCCGATGAGCTCGCCAAAAAAGACCCCAAGATTATCGTCACGCATCATCCCACGCCAAGGAACCTGGGAGCCTGCTACAAAGAAGGCATCGAAAAGTCTTCAAAAGATTTCCTTATCATGATTCCGGGGGATAACGAATGCGGGCTGGACGTGATGGAAAGTATTTTCAAGATGGCCGGCAACGCCGACATCATTATTCCCTTCACCAATAATCAGGAAGTTCGTCCTGTGGGTCGCCGCGTTCTTTCTTCGGCCTTCACGCAATTAGTAAACACTATCTCCGGATGCCGGCTTCGTTACTATAACGGCGCTGTGCTCCATAAAACTGAGTTAATCAAATCGATCGCGATTCAGACCGATAGCTTCGGCTACCAAGCGGAAGCCTTAGTTAAGTTACTTCGAAAGGGACATACTTTCGAACAAGTGGGAATTAAAATCACCTATCGTCCCACCGGAAAATCCAAGGCGTTTCGAATCGACAATGTGATCAAGGTCGCCCGTTTCCTGTCCACTCTAGCCGTCGAAAGCCGCTTGGCTGGGCTAATCGTGAAGTCTCGTAAAAATTTCGCAGTCTAACGACCCTGATCGGCATGTTAGAATTTAAAGATGAAACCTCGTTTCTCTATTGTCATTCCCACGTTCAATAGCAAAACCCATGTTGTAGAGACGGTGCGCTCGGCACTGGCTCAGACTTACGACAACATCGAAGTGATTGTGGACGACAACACTTCGAAAGACGGAACTCCAGAACTGCTCCTCAAAGAGTTTGGAGCCGACGGTCGCTTTTTGCTATTTCGAAATCAAGAGGATTTAAACATTCCCAAGGGGTGGAACCGGGGAATGTTTCGCGCAAAAGGCGATTACCATCTTCTGCTCCACTCCGACAATTTACTTCATCCCCAATACGTCGAGATGGCGGCAACGAAAGCGGAACAGTTCGGCGCAAAAGTGATCTATGCCGAGTGCGACTATTTTGACAATGTGACACCAAAAGGGATTTTCGATTCCAAATTCGATTCCAAAACTATTCCCTACTCCTTTATTTCTGAGGGGACCCGAGCTATCGATTATGTCTTTCGATATCAAAGAATGATCCCGACGAGTGTGGTCGCAATTCATCGCAGTTGTTTGGAGAACCGTCCCCCATTTGACCCTCGCTACTTATGGGATCCGGACATTGAGCTTATGACTTGGCTTGTGAAGAGATACTCGGTTCTTCATCTTCAAGCTCCGTTAGGTGCTATCCGTACTCACTTGGGCCAAGCCTCCTCGTGGAAGGACCCAACCTTCTCTGACCAGTACCGAACGCTCCTAGAAACGGCGAACGTCGAGGGGAATTCCGAGAGACATCAATTTTTTATTCAGTGGGCAGCGTCGAACCAAGATGTGAGCGTGCGGCTTAGTGAGCTACCTGGGGTAAAGTGGAAGACCTACCTGAAATATCAGGCGCGGTGGATTGGGGCCGAGTTGACCCTGCTCAACTATTTCTTGGTTCGATTTTTGAAAAAGGTAAAGCTGATGGGACTTTCGTTGGGTAACCGATTCGTTCGCACTTAGCGCTTAGTCCCGAATTGCGGTTTTTCTGAGGCCATCCGCCATACGATACCATTCCCCAGTTCCTACATTCTCGGTAATGGCAGCTGCTGCGAGTAGCCCCTTATGAAGGGCCGTATGACAGTTGTTGTAGTCGGAAGAGGCAAATCGTCCGGTGCAAACGACATTACGAACCTGAGAGATGGCGTCGTTAAACTTCTTCTGCTCGAGTTCGCGCGCAGAAGTTGGCAACGGATAAGCGACTGGGACTCGAAAGACCTTCGCCTCTTCGATCTCATTCTCTTGGATAAAACCACAATCCGCGATTTGAGTGGCTACGGTTTTCAATATAACTTCGTCACTTAAGTTCCAGGTTACCGACCCTACGTCAGCAAGTACATCTGCTAGCACTGCCGATTTTCCAGCAGGAACTGTATCCCGACTAAACTGATTTTGCTCGCTCAACCGATTAAAAAGATACTTCGACTCGGGCGCGATCACCACGCGTGCAGGCAAGCTTTCTGATTTCTTAGCCAAGAAATACACTAAGATCATCCCTCGGTTATCAAACCGCTTCATAAGAAGATCGGCCGGTAACAGGGGGTTCGGCTTTAGGATTCGAACGAACTGTTGCGTGGGAATGGTAGAGACTACATAGCTCGTTGCAAAATGCTGTTTTTGGCCCTCTCCTTCAACTTTGACGGAGACTGCTTGGCCATCTTTCACTTCAATTTCCGTAGCTTTGCAGTTCAAAAGTATTTCGACGCCGTTCTTTTTTAGCTCCTCGCCCAATCGATCCCAGATCTGCTGAAATCCAAGGCGCGGGTAGAAGAACACTTTGTCATTAAACGTATCTTTGGTTCCTAAAAGCTTCTTGCCCCATTGCACAATCGTGGGAACCGAAAACCTGAGATTAGCGAATTCAGGGTCCAACGAGCTAGGCTCTCCCCAAACTTTTAAAGCGATGGGACGAACTACCTTCTCGTATAGCTCGCGGCCAAATCGAGAGACAATAATGTTTTCAAAAGTGGGCGCCGGAGCTTTTTGCCCTGTAATTTTCTTCGCCCAAAACTTGGTGCGCTCCCATATAAAGCTAGCCACGACACGGCAACTCGTCCAAACCGTGGGCCAGTTCAAGAAATCACTGATGACGGGAGGGTACCGATAAACTCGATTCCTAAAAACGACAGCATGTTCGTTGCTGACTTCGAGCAAATCATCGCCTAAGACAGCTTTAATTTTTTCTACAAGGTCGGGAAATTCTGGTGAGAATCGATGGGGACCAAAATCGAGGGTGCTGCCTCCGACTTTAAAACTTCCGGAGAGCCCACCGAGTTGAGCATTTCGCTCAACAATCACAATGTCCTTGTGGCCTCGTTCCACGAGTCCCCAAGCTACTCCGAGCCCGCTTGGCCCGCCGCCTAGAATGACGATCTTCATGATGCGCCCATCTTCTTTCGAACAACCTATTTTTTTTGAAAAATAAAATGCGGAGAAAGTGAAAAGATACTGCTCTTTACCTATCGGAAGGCTAAACAAGGGAGTTTAGAAGAAAGATCGTGCTATAATATTAGCACTCATCCGCTTTTAAACCCCAAGAAATTCAATGGAGCTGACCGTGGCGTCAGACCTTTCCAGAGCAAAAGTGAAGTATCGCGTTAAACTTGAAGCCCCTTTAAACGGGAGGCCCATTCACGTGTGGCTCACCGATAAGATAGAAGTCATGGTGGTTCCCTTGGAGCAAGGCGTAAAAATCGTTTCCTCTATCTGCCCGCACATGGGGGCACAGCTAAGCTGGAACGAGAAAACAGGAGAAGTAAGCTGCCCTTGGCATGGATTGGTGTTCGAAGGGAAGTCACTGAAGAGCTGCCACCCTCGCTACCGGAAAATATCCGAATTTGAGGGCGCCATCATTGAAGGCGAGTTACTGGTATACGAGGCAAACGCATGAGAAAGTCTCAACTTCACACGGAAGTTCGCAACTATAGTCGTTATTCTATCGATTTAGTCTGGGACAACGCCAAAGATCTTGAGCACGTTGCCTACCTTCATTCCAATACCAATAAGGAATTTAAACTTTTATACGTGGGACAAGATCCCACAGGTAAGCATGAGTACGACGTCATGATTTACCGAACCAAAAGACGTTTTTATTTTTTGAATTTCGAAACCTTTGGATTTCGTCGCATTATGAGCAAGTATCAAATTCATCAGCTGGAATACATCCCTCTTTTGGGGATCACCACCGCCCTCAACTCACTACTTTACCGGACGAACGAAAGTGAACATCCCACGCTAATGCTCGATGAAGTGATCATGGAGATGCCAATGTTCCTTGCTCCCCTAAAAGGGTACTTCGCCCACGCCCTTAAGCGACACACCACTATCCAATGCTCGGAGGACGAGCCCTTTCGCGCGCGTCGACTACAGCTGAAAGAGAAAAATATATTTTTCCCATTTTCTATCTTCAACAAGAGTCAATGGTCGGAGTTAACTTCTCAGTTCTCCGCTTCATTGCCCATCGCCGAAGGTCAAGATCATCATGTCCCTGCTGAGAAAATATTGGTCTCATCCACTTACTAAAGGCATCGAGATCGATTCCCCGGAAACGATCTCCATTCACCGCCAGATCATTCTTTCAAAGCCGATTATGCGAGCGGTGTATCGAGGCTGGTACCGTCAATTCATCCCTTCGGTGAAGGCGACGGAACACTTACGACTTCCGATGATAGAAATCGGGTGCGGCGCAAGTCATCTAGAAATGTATGTTCCGGATGTCATCAAAACAGACGTAGTGCCTCACTCCAATATCGATCAAGTCGTGGATGCGACAAAACTCCCTTTCGCCGATCGAAGTATCCGGGCCATCTTCGTTCTGAACGCTCTTCACCATTTTGATTATCCCGAAAAATTTTTAGCGGAAGCCCGTCGCTGTCTTGCCAAGGGTGGAAGACTGGTTATTACCGAGCCCTCGGGCTCGTCCCTTCAGCAATTCATGATTAAGAAATTCCACCCGCATGAATTCTATGATGGAACGGCCAAAGGATGGCATAACGTAGTAGACGGTCGTCTTTCGAGTGCTAACAACGCTTTGCCATGGATCATCTTTGAAAGAGATCGCGCTAAATTGGAATCTGAATTTCCGGAACTCAAAATCCTCGAAATCAAACACCATACGGTTTTGATGTACTTTGCGAGCGGTGGGCTCTCCTATCGTACCTTCCTCCCTTTTATTTTTCTTCCCTTATTGCAGGCGATCGATTGGCTGGCTCGCCCTTTTAAAGCCCTCGGAACTGAAATGACCGTTGTCATCGAAAAACAATAATCCATGAGCCCGCTAGAAAATGCATTGCTAATATTCAGGACGCAAGAAAAGGCCAGGGGCCTTTACGACGTGCTCTTTGGCGGACTTTACCGAATCGATTGGATCGTACGTTATGAAAAAGCAGCAGCTTTTGGACTAGTACTACTCGCCGCCCTCTTTCTTTTTTCAGAATATAACACCCGACGCCCTAAATGGGGCATTGCCGCACGGGTTGCCGGGATCTTGGCCTTCTCTCTTTTGGTCTTTTTGCTGAATGAGCCGGTAGATGAAGTCTTCATCAATTTGCGCCACTCACTCCACTTTGCCGAAACGGGACTTTTTTCATTCAATCAAAAGATTCCCATCGAGGGAATCGTGGACTTTCTGCCCTATTTCGTACTCGGCTGTCTTTCTAAACTGGGTCTTCCCCTTCCCGAGCTCGCTTTTCTCCAAGGATGGCTCGGGGGACTCCTTTGTCTCTGGGCAATCAGCCGGATCCTAAGGACGTTCGCGCTTACTGGGATTCAGAGAAATACTATCTTTCTAGTCCTCTGCGCGAACCCAACGCTAATTTTTAATGCGAGCATTGGTTTTTCCTCACCCATTTTTTCAGCCAGCATTCTTTGGACAATAGCTTTTCTTTTCTTCGAGCCCAAGCGAGTTGGTCTGGGATTCTGTGGACTGGCTCTAATTCCTCTCGTGAGGTTAGAAGGGGGACTAGCGAGTGTGCTCTTGCTTGTGGGTTACTTCTTCCAGAACAGAAAAACGCTGCTACGAAATATTGCTCTGCACACTTCGCAAGCCGTTGCGATAGGGCTTCCCATTGGCCTACTAAGCCTCTACCGCCTCCGCAACTTCGGTTCGATCATCCCTACACCAGTAAAATATAAATCTTCTTTTGGAAATGCTTGGTTCCTGCGACTTGGGTTGGACAATTTCATCCACGACCTCTTCAGCGGTTACGGATTTTTAGCCATTGCCATTCTTTTATCAGCCCTTTGCCTTAGCAAAAAAGAAGCTGTCGCTGCTAAGTTGCGAAATCTCTTCGTTCCCCTTACCGCTTTGGGCATCTTCGTTCTGCCGTACTATATTTCTGGAGGAGATTGGTTCCCCTCCGCGTGGGGACGATACTTACTTCCGTTCACGCTGTTTTCGACAATGGCTGCGATGATCGCTCTCTGTTTCACTTTCGAGGGTGATAGCAGAAAGCGTTCCGCCCCAAGTTTAGCGGCGTTTCTCGTCTTTCTCATCATTCTCGCCCCCTATCTATTTTTCTCGTCGGCATATGGCTTACTACGCCAAGATTTTAAGGAATGGTGGCCTGGCCGAGGGAACTTTCGAATCCAGCAACTCTCCATGCTCGGAAATCATCTAAAGGAGACTACCCGCGTATCGGATGTCATCGCTTCTTCCGAAGTAGCAACCGTGATGTACTTTGCTCATCGTGAGGCGTTAGATCTGTTAGGAGTCGCTAATCCACAGATCGCAGAAAGGCCTATCACTGGGACGAACCTGTTCCGAAGACACTACCCGGAACTAGTAGCCCTAAAAATGCCGGAATTTATTTACCCAGGGGACTTCATCAGCACCGAGCTCTCTTATGAGAGCAGCCGCGAAGAAGTCACCCACGATATCAACCGGCTTCGGCTTACCTTCGAAAGTATGAACAAGATTTTTTTTGGGGGGCCGGAAAACTTACTAACGCTGGGTTATCGTCCGGTGGTGGTGGTTTTCGGTAACCGCTTTTCTGCAATGTATTACGTCTCACCAGCGGCTTGGCCTTCTCATTTCGCAAAGCTAATCGAAAAAGGATTTGAGCAGAGAGACAATCCTGCTCCCCTTCTCTCTAGGCGCTAGTTTGCTGCGGTGTGACCGGTTGCGCCGTGAATTGTGTTGTTTCCTTAACTTTTCGCGGTTTTCACCCGAAGAGTAATGAGTAGACCCGTATTTAGAGACACTTAACCACACTTTACGAAACCAGATGCAGATCATCGCACATCGAGGCCTGTGGAAAAATCGTGCAGAGCCTAATAGCCTAGGTGCTATCGAAGCCGCTTTTGCGTCGGGTTTTGGTGTGGAAACCGATGTTCGGTCCTTTGAAGGAAAGCTCTACTTAAGTCATGACGCCATCATTGACCCAAGGCGCCCAGCGCGAATGGACGATTTCCTCCAATTAGCCAAAAAGTTTCCCAAGGCACCGGTTTTTCTAAATATTAAAGAAGATGGTTTAGTAACCCTTTTGTCCGGATTTCGCGAGCAGTTCGATCAATGCCAAGTTGCTTTTTTTGACATGAGCGTCCCGCAACTGGTCCAATTCGCGAAGGTCTTTCCTCCGTCTCAGCTTTCGACTCGGTTCAGCGAATTTGAAACGGTCCCCAGTGGCCTCGAATGGTGCGATTGGATTTGGGTCGACGCTTTTAAAAAGGATTTGCAGGGAAACGACGTGATCAAACTTTGTAGTTCATACCAGAAAAAATTGGCTTTCGTCTCGCCGGAGCTTCACGGACGCGGCGAAAAAGACTTTTGGAATGCCTTGCGGGTGACAAAAACGGCAGAAAACGCAAATCACGCGATCTGCACTGATTTTCCCGCGGAATGTTTACAGGAGTTGGAATCATGATTAGGGGAGTTATCTTCGACCTAGACGGAGTTCTCGTGGATGCGGTGGAATGGCACTACTTGGCACTCAATCGAGCCCTTTCGTTATTCGGGTATGAGATCAAAAGCCACGAACACCAATCCATTTACAACGGACTTCCTACAGCGGTGAAATTGGAACTGCTCAGCCAACGTGTAGGATTCCCGACAACTCTGCATGGCTTCGTTAATAAGATGAAGCAAAGATACACCCATCAGATTATTTCAACGTCTTGCTTCCCCAGCGTTCAGCTCTCGGGATTGATGCGACATTTAAAAGCGCAAGGGTACGTCTTGGGAGTCGCTTCAAACAGTATCCGCTCGACAGTAGAATTGATGCTGGAAAAAATGGCTATTCGAGAATACTTCGACATCGTCCTTTCCAATGAGGATGTAAAAAAATCCAAGCCAGATCCCGAGATCTATAAAAAAGCCCTCGAAATGTTGCGTTTGGCCCCAGAAGATTGCCTCATCGTAGAAGATTCTATTCCTGGAATTCAGGCGGCTCGCCAAGCAACTTCGAATGTAATGATCGTCGCCGGTCCGAACGAAGTGACTCAAGAGCTAGTTTTAAAGAATATCTCTTCCTTGAATGAGCGCAGCAGGCCCCATGTGG
>JBBQIT010000033.1:0-15854 GCA_038325205.1 Bdellovibrionota bacterium | reverse complement strand
CACTTCATTTTTTCCGGAACACTTGACCGGTAAAGTTTCTCCTTCTGCCGTACGCCCTTTTCTTGCCACCGAAACCGAAAGTTCAAAGCAGCTCAGGGCGGGAGGAGCTCATGGAACCGGGACAGCTAATTTGATTAACGGTAGTAGTCCGATCGGCGTCGCGGTTAAAGCGAGGATCGTGGCGTTAGCCAGTACTCGGACTGAAGAGGATTTGGTTCCTGCCGCAGAACTTTTCGAACGAGAGCGCCCTTGGCTAATCAATATCTCGATGACTCCGCTCACTCAAAATGCCGCGAACTACATCAGAAGGTTGTCGGAACATTTTATCGTCGTCACTTCAGCGGGAAACGACTATCCAGATGCCCCATTGATTGAGGGCAAAGGAAAGTTTTTTAAAGTGGGTAGCATGGCACCGCTCGGTCTGGCTACGCTCAGTTCCCAGGAAGGAAGTCTGATCTGGGCGCCGGCTGATTCTTTTATTAAAACGAGAAATGGGCCCGACGACTATGCTCTATTCAAAGAAACGAGCGCTGCTGCTGCTCTCGTAACGGGGTCTTTGGCCAACGTCCTCTCCGTGATTCCTGGAATGAATTTCGCCGAGCTGAGGTTTCTCGTTCAAAGAACCGCGCTTCACACGGCGAACGCGCTCCAGGTGGGTCATCGAAATGGGTTTGGAACTATAAATGCTCTTAAGCTCGTGGAAGTCGCGAAACGTTTAAGTAAAAGAGGATGGCCTGACGATAGAGAAGACCTCTTGAGTGCTGCCGATCTTTTTGATTTTCGCTCAGAAGCAAGGACCGCTCTAGGTAATGCACAAGAAGTAGCCAACCCAGACGACCCAAGGACTATGCGGCAGTTGCGTCGAGCATTTCTGCTCGATGAGAATAACGAAGAAGCCCGAAAAGCTTTAATTCAGTTGTATGTCGCTAATGGGTTGAAAGCTGACGCCGATTTTTATCGAAGTTTTAGGCGCGATGAACTTAAAGCGTTGTTATACGAAAAGGTGACGAGTCGACAGAACCGTGTGGAAAACTCGAGCTGGATTCCTCGCGCTGCGGCAAGAACAGCGGGATTTCTTTCTCGCGAAGAGGGCTTTGAAATTCTTGAGAAAGCGCTTCGCAACGAAGACTCTGCAGTGAAAGCTCAGGCCGTTCTCGCGTTGAAGAATTTTGGGACCGATGCGATCCCCTTGCTCAGATCCTCTATGGCAGAAAAAGACGATGTGGTACGGAAAGCAGTCTGTCGAAGTGCGGTATATATGTATAACCGAGGTGTTTCCATGGAAGGGCTAGGTCCCGACGGTATCACTTTCCTAGATGCCAATATCCGCACTACCTTTGGCGGCAAAGACTTTCAACGCGCTGTTCAGATGGTTTCTAGTCTCCAAGACGGCAATTACGTCAGCCCTGGCCCCTTCGAATCGAACTAGCCGTAACTCCTTTCGGTTCTATACTTTCGTTCTTCTCGCAAAAGTCTTAACATAATCATTAAATCGGCGATGCGGTTTGGTCGTCCACAACGGGGGTACGATGAACTGGCGTAGCGGTTCCTTTTTCCTAACTTCCTTTACTTTTGCCATGATGCTTTTGGCCTGCGGCGGATCGCGAGGACCGGACACACCATTTTCTGGGGATCCCTTGGTGTCTGCCATCCCAGCCGTAATTACCGCTAACTTTTGCAAAGCCAATGCTAGTGGGAATTTCGTTGGCCCGGCGAATCTAATCACGGAGCAAGGATCTAAGGACGGAAATTTCTATGCTATCGGTGGCGGATGCATCAATCGCCCTATCCGAGAAGTTTGGGCAGCGGCTCAAAGTGGCAAAGGCCTTAAGTGGAGCGACCCCGACCTTCTCTATTTTAAAAGAGTCGCGAACGAGCAAGTTCCGTTTGAGTTTGAAACGAAGTACGAAGCGGGACCCTTTTTCCATCGAGAGTGGTGGATCATGCAGTGGTTTCAAAGCGTGACCGTCGGTGATGTCGCGAATCCTACCCACATTATCGTCAACTACCAGAAAACTTCCGGCACTCAGTACATCACGAGCTGGAAAGGTACTTTCGAACTAGAAGCGATAGCCCCTGGCGTTACAGCGTTTTCGATGGAAAATCTGATTGCGGGGAATGTGGATGTAACGAATGCGGTTGGCGGTGTGAAGGACATTTTTTCAAACATGACGACGGCACCTGCCAACTGGCAGTTTTTAAATCCGACGCCCGATTCGTTGGCGTACGAACACGAGTGAAGAATAAAATCTCCATAGGGAAAAAGGTACTTGTCCTTCGCTTTACGCGTTTAGAAAGAATGCCCCCCGCATTCTACGAGACGCAAATTCTGAGAGATCGCGGATTTCCCATCGTCGTGTATGAGTTCGGGAATCAGAGGATAAAGCCGGACGAAACTCTGGATACTTCTCTTCTGCGAATTCAACCCGATGACTCGTGGATGAACCGACTGCCTCGGGTATCGCGAAGCTTCGCACTTTTTCTAGTAACGCTTACCCGACTAACCGTTGCGCTTTTAAAAGACGGGGCCCCTCAGTTTATCATCGCGCACGACTTGATGGAGAACGTGCTAGCTCTTTTTATTCGAAAGGCATTTGGCATCCCTTACGTCATTCACTCGCACGAAATATATGAAAAGCGCTTGGCGAGTCATTTCAATAAATTGCTGCTGCGGTTCGAAGAGTCAGCCTATAAGCAAGCCAGTTTTCTTATATTCCCTGAAAAAGAACGGGCTAGGATTTACCAGGAGAAGTTCAAGCTTAGTAATCCTATTTTTATCGTCTACAACTGTCCCAGATTGCGTCAGCCAACCGTACTGAGAACCGATTTGCGGAAAAAATATCAAATTCCTGCCGATCACAAGCTGATGCTCTATGTAGGGGGTGTCTCGTCGTTAAATATGGTCCTCGAAGCGGTGGAGGCGTTGAAAGATGTCCCGAATCTCGCCTTTCTGATCGCAGGCTGGGGAGAAGCTAGTTATCTAGAGAAAATAAAAGCCACAGCGCAGTCTTTAGGCCTGAGTGAACGAGTTCGCTTGGTAGGATTTCAACCAGATCGATGGGAATTTCTTGAAGCAGGCGATATTAGTTACTGCGTTTACGGAGATCAAGAACTGCGTACGAAGCATAGCATCACGGCCTCGAATAAAATGATGGAATCTCTTTCGTCAGGAATGGCCGTGGTCATAGGACCTCAGCCTGGATCGACTACGTTCTTGAAACAGTACCCCGTTGGAGTTTCGGTAGCTGATTTCTCTCCCACCTCGATCGCCCGCTCTCTCAATCAGCTCGTGAGTGATGAAACTAAGTTATCTGCGATTGGTCGAGTGGGCCCGGAAGCGCACCGATCAACACTTAATTATGAGAAGCAGATAGAACCGGTGCTACCGTCCTTCGACGGGCTTCTGGTGGATAAATCTGCCCTGGCCAAAGTTCCAGTCGAGGAGAGAGCACGCCGAATAAGTTAGCAGTCTAGTCGCTCACCGCTTACCCTCAGGTGGCAAAAGTTTTATTAAACCCTGGCGATCGACTTTACCGTTGGGGTTTTTAGGCAAGACGGGGATGAAAACACACTGGTGAGGGACCATGTAATTCGGCAGATCGACCGCTAACGCCTTTAACAAAGCCGCCTCTTCCAAATTGGAATTGCCCGCGACGAAGGCCACTATTTTTCCATAAGCGGAATCGGTGCGGTGATACAGGACGGCCGCCTGATTGACGTCAGCGATTTGGTTGAGTGCGTGTTCGATTTCTTCGAGTTCGATGCGATACCCCATATGCTTAATCTGGTTATCTCGCCGCCCCACAAAATACAGCACTCCATTTTCTTCACGGACTATGTCCCCGGTACGGTACATGCGTTTGAAGTAACGGCGTGGCTCAAACAATACGTGAAATGCCTGCGCGGTTTGTTTTAAGTCCCCATAGTAACCTGCGGCTACATTCGGTCCGATGAGGAAGAGCTCCCCGCTTAGCGAATCTTGCCCGGCATCGTCTACAATCCGGTAATCAAAGTTGGGATTCAAATTTCCTAAAGGAGGAAGGCCGGTTAAGTTCGAAAAATCGGCATCGGTCAAAGTATAGGCGCTACAAATGCAAGTGCACTCCGTGGGGCCGTAGACATTCACCAATTCTGCCCGGTTAGAAAAAAGTCCGTAGAGTTTTTTCAACTCTACCTTGGGATAGCCCTCGCCCCCAAATACGATCGTTCGTAATGAAGGCATGAGTTCAGACGTCATTGCCTTCATCGTCATTAAATACATGAGTAAAGAGGGAACCGAAAACCAAACGGTACATTGTGTTTTTCCGACGAAGTTCGCTAAATCAATTGGAGAGGTCAATAGCTCTCGATAAACCGGGCTTAAGCAGGCCCCGGAGAAAAATCCGATGTAAAAATCAAAAACCGAGTTGTCAAAATACATGGGACTTAAACCGGCAAAACAGTCCTGATCCGAAATGTGAAATCGCGCCTGGCCCCACGCGATGAAACTGAGAATGTTTTGGTGAGTCACTGCGACTCCCTTTGGAATTCCTGTCGATCCGGACGTGAACATAATGTAAGCGATGCAAGCGCCGTCAACTAAGCGGGATAGCCGCTCCTGTTCCCGTCGATCCTGGGGCGAGACTACAGGTAATCGACTCTCTTCCAAAAAAAGGCAGGGGCAGCCGTGGTTTTCGGCCAGACTTTCCATCGCCGCCGCATCTGCGGCTACATCGAAACACAAAAGCGATGCTCCACTTGTCGATAGAATGCGTGCGGTGCGGCTCGCGGGCGAGGCGACATCGATATTGACGTAGGCAACGCCCAAACGGAGGGCCGCGTGCATCAATGCGTACGAAAGGGGGCGTTTAGAATTCCCAATCGCAACAACATCTCCCCGAGTTAGTCCTTGCTCGGTTAAAACCGCCGCTAGGGCGTCGATCCACTTCGACAATTGACGGTAATCGTACGTAGCCGTCAAGTAGCGCAATGCAGGTCGCGGCGCATGAAGTGCCATCACTTCTTCGAACAAAAGACCCAGGTTGTAGTGGTGCTTGGTCATGAAGCAACTCTCGTAAAAGTAAAAAAGGGATATGGCGCCGACGCGGGAATAAACCCACTCCCTCGGCACAAGGCCATCGAGGCGGCATTATTAGTGAAGCAATCCCAAACGGGGATAACGCCCTGACGCCGGCAATTACGTATGAACTCGCCCACGACGACTTTTCCAATTCCTTGATTGCGAGATTCCGGCAGGGTTATTACATCGATTTCAGCGTGGCCCTCTGCACTGGCTGCGGCATAACAGATAGCCACCGGTACGCCCTTTTTCCACGCCACCGCGGCGATCGATCGATCGATAAAATCTTGTGAGCTACGCCAAAATCGTCTGACAACACCGAAACCTTTATCGATTTCTCCGACGTTATGAGAATTTGCGCCCGTCAGTTCGAGTGCCTCGCTTTGATTGACCAAAGGCTCCGAGGAATCCCAGATGAAACGCTGGCGTTCGGAACGCAACCGATCATATTGCGAAGTGCACAAGAAGGCGGGAAGCGAAGGGGTGTAGAGTCTCACTTTGGTGTCTGAAGCTGGCTCGCCTACTGAAAGATAGCGTTGCAGCGCCATTTCAAACTCTGGATTCGATTTGCCGAAAACTTGAGAGAATCCGAAGCTGTGTTGTACGAAGTATTGTTTCGCTCCTACTGACTTATCGAAAAAAACTTTCCCGTCTTGGATTCGTGACAAAACGGCGGCCATCAACGGAAAACGGGCTTCGTGAGAGCGATAGGTCTCTAAAGCTTCGTCGTAAGCTGTTTTCTCCAGGAGAAACATTTAGATCGTTAAGCCCCCATTCACGTTTAATACAGCCCCATTGATGAAATCATTTTCTATTAGCGTCGTCACCGCTTGGGCCACTTCCGTGGCCATTCCCAAACGGCGCAAAGGGGTATTCGAGGTGATATGTTTGAGGCTCGATTCGGTCAGTGCGCTACGCGTGGACTCCGTGTCAATAAATCCTGGTGCTACGGCGTTGCTTCGAATGCCCCATCGGCCCAATTCCTTGGCCCAGGTTACCGTCATGGCATTTACGCCCGCTTTGGCCGCCGAATAGGCGGTTTGTCCTTCATTTCCCTGGGCGCTTATTGAACTAATGTTCACCACCACACCGCGGGTACGTCGTTGAATCATTTGCTCGACGATCGCCGAAGTCACAATGAACACCGAATCTAGGTTAGCGGTAAGCGTATTTCGGAACCGAGTGTAATCGTGTATCGGGGATTCTGGGTTCATTAGGTTAAATAAGGGTTCGCTGTAAATCAGTCCGGCATTGTTTACCAGAATATCAATGCGGCCGTGTTTTTCCAGTACTGTCGATAAAGCGGCTTTGACTTCGAGTGGGTGGGTAACGTCCACCTGCAGACCGTCCATGGTGGTCGGAATTTGTCGTAACGCTTCCGCATCTCGATCCCAAACGATGACGGTCGCCCCGCAATTTTGAAGATGGCAGGAAATGGCTTGGCCCAGCCCCCTTGCGCCGCCGGTGATCAGAGCGATGGCCCCCTTAGTTTGCAAGTTGGACTCCGTTTTTCTTCAAGGCGTCTACGATATGAGCGACCGAAACCATCCCGACGATATCTCCAATCCCCAGAACAATGCTGTATTCCTTTTCTAATGAGACCACGAGATCCATTTGAGTGAGTGAGTCCCACCTTCCCACATCTGCTTTTTTAAGGTCGGGCTTTATTTCATCTTCTCGTAGTCTGAAAATTGCCGCCAAAATTTCGCTGAGACGCTTATCCATTTCAAACTCCGAAATATTTTACATAGTCTTGAGACGAGTACCGTAATTCCTCGGCTGATCGTGCGAGGTGTACCGAATTTGGCTTAGTGTCTTTGGTAATTAGAGCCCCCGCGCCGATCACATTGAATTCTCTTACCGTAATCTTATTTACAATGGTGGCATTGACTCCCACGAACGAGTTTCGCTCTACATTCGCGTGCCCGGAGACTACAGCGCCAGACGCTATCCAGCAGTGGTCTGCCACGCTGGAATGGTGAGCTAAAGTGGTGTTGCACCAAACTAGCGTATTAGCCCCTACTCGGGCCTGGGGCTCAATCACCGCCGAGGGCAGAACGATGGTGCCCTCTCCCAAAGAGTGCTGCGTGTGGACTCGAGCTTCGGGATGAATATAAGTAGTCATGGTATATCCCATTTCCTTCAATCGACCGAACAACGAGCTCCTACTACGATTGAGATCGTGGTAGCCCATCGCCATGAGAATTTCGAAATCTCCCGTCGGGAATGCGGCTCTCAATCGCGACATGCTGATGATCGGCACCCCCTCGAGATGCGTCGTTGCCGCGAATTCGTCGTCAACCGTGCAGGCCGTCACTTGGTAGCGAGAATCGTGCTTCAAATAGCTCGTGAGAATTTCCGCGGTTATGGCGCCGCCCGCCAAGATTATTTTTTTCATGCGTTTTGTTCCAATACCGCTAAGCCGAAGCCGGTTTTTCCGTAGCCATTGCCATTATACAGTAGGTAGATCGTGTCTCGGTGCTCGAAAACGTAGGGATAAGAAATCATTTCACTGTCCCAACCTTGGCTGGATACGTCGATTCCCGAAATAGCGTCGTTGCGGCGCCACTCCCTTCCATCTTCTGACGAGGCAAACCCCATGCGGTAGGTCGCGATGTCCTTGGTGGCCCGATGTGCGAACCACATAAAATAGGTGCCGTTCTTAAAATAGACGGAAGGCCGACCGAACGCATACTCATACTCATCGGCGAAGGGCAGGCACATACCAGGATAAGAAACCCAGTCGATCCCATCTCGAGATTCGGCATAGTGAATCCCGTAGAAATGTTTCCACCCGGTAGCGGTTTTCTTCCAATCGATGCCGGAGTTGTACCAAGTTTTCCACAGGTTCCCCGAAACATGAAACGCGGTGGCGGCCGCGAATAAGGGGTTGTGTTTATCACGGCCCAGGACCGGTCCGGAGAACTCGCGTGTTAGGGTTAACGCTTGAGGATCCAAGATCGCACGACCGGTATCGCAGAGCCATAAGCCTTCCGGGAGGTTTTGCCAGCCGACGTAATAAAGATAGATTTTTCCCTGGTTCTTCACGAAGCAAACACTGATCGCCCCATCGCAATCGAAATACCCCGGGGGACCGTAGCCAAGAGCAAGTTTCGGTTCTCCGAGCAGCTCCATTTTCCCGTCGGCTACCACGGCTCGCGATAGGAAAATATGCGAACGTTGGTTTTGATCGCGACGAGTCAAGGCTACTACGAAATGGTCGCCTTCAACGTGCACGGCGCAGGGATGGGAGCCATGGCTATAGCCGTCGTCAGGGGGCGCAAAAAGGCGGCCTTTCTTTTCCCAAGGGAAGGGTTTATTGGTCTCTATAAATCTTCGCATGAGATGCCTGCGCGTAATAGTGATTCCAAATATTCCACTCGACTCTTGCCGCGCCGGTCGGCCTCATTAAATACTTTGTCCCGCAGCGCCGGATCCACGCCTTCGAGTTGCCCGAAATAACGGGTGCGGATACTTCCGCCTCGCGATCCCAGGTGAGGTACATCGATATCAATGGCAGGCTGATGGGGCGACACCGTAAACTCGATCACGTAAAAGCAATTACTGAGCTCCCAGCTCAGTTTCACATTACGGGCGGAATCGGGAAGCTGCCGCAGGGGCGCATCACAGGCGTAGAGTGGGTTGTTTCGAATCAGCATCCGACCGTATTCCGTTTCCTTTAGCCAGGGAGCGATGCCTTCATCGCCAAATACGATTTTCCCTTCGGCCTTTACGACGCGATTCATCTCGGCAATCCCCTTTTGAATATCGGGAAAGAGATTGATGCCGCCGAAATGGTAGGCGGCATCGAAGCTACTGTCTACAAACGGAAGATGGGTTGCATCGCTGGCGGAGAAATGCAAAGAAATACCGCCCTTTGATTCAGGCTCGTACCGGTGCACTGCCGCCAAAAGCATTTCGGTAGCAATATCTTGTAGGTAAATCTGTCCTTGCCCCTCGAGAGCGTCCATTAGGTAAGGCAAGTCATTTCCCGCGCCCGCTCCAGTTACCAAAATTTTCATGCCCGGGGTAAGAGCCAGTCGTGTCACGAGATTTTTTCGCAGAGTGGTTTCTTCTTCTTTGAAGGTGGCAAATACCCAGCGCAACGCATTGTCATGGATTTCGGCGGCGTTTTTCCGAGCATATTCGTTGGCGTTTTCTGGTTGGCGCGCAAATACGGGTACTTTGGTACCTGGAAGAAGAGGGAAGTGGTGGCCGTGAGGACAACTCAGGCCCTCTTTTGAAAATGCCAGGGGCACGCGCTTACATTCAAGGTGGGTGCAACAATAAGACGGCGTCTTCGTCATGAATCACCTTTTTTGTCCGACAATCCAGAACACCTGCTCCGAAATGCCGTAGTAATTATTATGGGCATATCCCAACGAAAGGTTTTTAAAATACTTCGAGAAATAGTTTTCGACTTCTTGTGACTCGTGAAAGGCGTGAAGACGATAACCATTGCGATTGTGGTAAGGATCCCCGTTCACTCGAAAAGATCCATCGGGCAGAGGCGTCGCATCCTTGAAAATATACGATTTCGCGCTCGCTACGGAAGCGACTAGCCATCCATCGGGTTTTAGAACCCGGGCATATTCGGCCAAATTATCTTCGAAAGTTTCGCCTTCGTCGCAGTAGTAACAGCAATGGCAAGCGAGAATGTAGTGGAATTCACCGGATTCGAAGGGAATGGAACTATTTCGCCCCACCTTGAGATTGGCCGAGTGTCCGAGTTGAGCCAGGCGAGAGGCAGTTTGGTCGACGATACCTTGTGTAATTTCTATGCCGCTTACCGCGAGCTTTTGCTCACAAAGAAAAGCCGTATTTCTTCCGTCGCCGAATGCCACGTCGAGAATACGATCTCCTTCCAGGGGTTTCTTAAAACTTAATCTGGGGTAATTTGCGAGAAAGGTACGAACTACAAATTCAGTGGGATATACATGGATAGCGGACCTTTTTGCGTAAAAGGTTTCGTAGGAGGCATTAATTGTTGGATTAAGATCTTCCATAAACTTGCCTCACAATCGTGAGCGGACGACGTTTGGTTTCAGAAAAAATTTTAGCGAGATAAATCCCCAGTACCCCGATAAGAGAAATAATCAATCCACCGAGCACCCAGACCGAGACCATCACCGAAGTCCAGCCGTCTACCGTGCGGGAGAGAAAAAGTCTGTAATACGTGAGATAACTCGCGTAAACCATGGATCCCATAAAAACACTGATCCCAAAATAAAAAATAATTTTTAGAGGCATGTCGCTGAAAGAAGTTACCGCGCTGACAGCATGGGCGATTTTTTTTGAGAGGCGGTAGGTCGTTGCACTGGTGGAAAGTTTCTGAACGACAATTTCCGACTGTTTAAATCCGGTAATCACCCAGAGGCAAGAAATGATCAGCTCGCGTTCTTGGTGGAGTAATAAAGCGTCAACATAACGCCGAGTCATCAATCGTACTGTTACAATATTTCGAGGATGGTCGATATTGCTTAGCCAATTAAAAACAGAATAATAAATTTCTCCACTCCATCTCTCAAACAAGCTTCCTTTGCGTCGTTGTTGTCGTCCGTAGACAACATCGGCACCTTCTGCGGTCATTAGTTTTGAGAAATCATTCAACCACGCGGGATCCTCCTCGAGATCGCTATCGATCAGGAAAACTAGATCGCCTCGGGAATGTTCGAGTCCCGCCATCATCGCTTTGTGGTGACCGAAATTGCGGGACAGATCCACCACGACCAAGTGATTGTCGGCGGCCGCTAGCTCTATGGCTAGATTCAGGCTAAGGTCCGCCGATCCGTCGTTTACCAAAACTAACTCATAATCACCGCCGACCAAATTTTGGGCGGCTTTAGTGACCCGCTCGCAAAACTCGCGCAGATGTGGGGCGGATTGATAAAGGGTGGCGACCACCGAAAGTTTCATTTGGGGAGATGCCTCATAGAGTGAGGGGAATGCGTAATCCACTAAACTCCCTGCGGAGTTTTAATTTGGTTGTGGTTTCGCTAATTCGGTCGATTTTACTGCAGATCCACGAATAAGACAAACGCGTCGACGGTCGCGATGCTACGCATCGCTTTGATCAAATTGTTCACGAATTAAAAAAGCCGACTCTCGTCGGCTTTATTAATTGGTGGACCGGATGGGGATGTCTTACGCAGCCCTTAGGGCTGCTGCAGACCGCCGGTGTCGCTCCGCATACTAACTTTTCAGTCGAATCACACTGTGCGCGCGGAGCGACCCTTCGATCCTCATCTTAGGGCATGCGATGCTGCGCATCGCTTTGATCAGAGTATCCACAAATTAAAAAAGCCGACTGTCGTCGGCTTTATTAATTGGTGGACCGGATGGGGATCGAACCCACGACCCTCAGACTGCCAGCCTGATGCTCTCCCAGCTGAGCTACCGGCCCCCAAGAAAGAAGCGTTTTGTATCAAGTTACTCTAGGGGTGGCAAGGGAATGGTTACGAAGGCCTTGATTCCCAATATATTGAAATTCAATCAGATTGGGTTACTCGACCCTTCCTGAAATATGGCGTCTGACTGTTTGCGTTACGAGGCTTTTAAAACGGTGTTAATCCTACCCCGCTAGACAAAACCCGGGCTTTCTTCTAAAATTTACCTAGCTCAACGCTTTTGGATCATTCGATAATTTCACTTCACAAACTTTTTCACCGCAAAAAAGGGGGACTCGATGGCCTCGGAATGGGTTTCGTTTAACCAAGCGTGGCTCAGCGGGAAGGAAATCGAATATGTCCAAAAGGCGGTTCAGGGAAGTTTGATTGCGGGAAACGGGCCATTCACGAAACGCTGCGAGCAGTTTTTAGAGTCGAAACTCAATTGCAAGAGAGCCTTTCTGACAACCTCCTGTACAGATGCTCTGGAGATGGCTGCACTCCTTCTCGATATCTCTCCTGGCGACGAATTTATTGTCCCTTCATACACCTTCGTTTCGACCGCTAACGCTTTTGTACTGCGTGGCGGGACTCCCATCTTTGTCGATATTCGCCCGGACACACTCAATCTTGACGAGACTAAGCTAGAGAGCAAAATCTCGCCGAGAACCAAAGCCATTCTCGTCGTGCACTACGCCGGAGTGGGAGTTGAAATGGAAACGGTCATGAAGATCGCAAATAAGCACAATATTCCTGTGGTCGAAGACAATGCCCACGGTCTTTTAGGAACTTTTGAAAAGAAGTCACTGGGACGGTTTGGTTGTTTGTCGACGTTGAGTTTTCATGAGACCAAAAACTTCTCCTGTGGCGAAGGCGGCGCGCTTCTGATTAACGATGAGAAGTACATACGTCGAGCAGAAATTCTTCGGGATAAGGGGACGAATCGGAATCAGTTTTTTCGCGGGGAAGTAGACAAGTACACCTGGGTGGATATTGGCTCTAGCTTCTTGCCCTCTGATATTCTCGCCGCTTTTTTGTTAGCCCAGTTTGAGCATCACGAGTTCATCCAATCGTCGCGAAAAAAGCTCTGGGAAACTTACTATCAGGCCCTCGGAACCTGGGCGCTAGAGAATCTAGTTAAATTGCCCTATGTCCCCCCCCATTGTGGCCAGGCTTATCACATGTTTTATCTCCTCCTGCCCACGCTCGCAGAGCGTGACCGATTTTTAGCCCATATGAAAAATCTTAAGATATCGAGTGTCTTTCATTACCAGCCGCTTCATCTCTCACCCGAAGGAGTTAAGTTGGGTGGTAGGAAAGGGCAGTGTCCAGTTACCGAGAGTGTTAGTGATTGTTTGGCCCGCTTACCGTTTTACACTGGTATGAATGAAGAGACTGTGGCTAGAGTCATCGCTGGAGTTAGATCTTTTAAGATGTCCCAAAAACAAAAGATCGCGGCTTAAACGTCTTGAAAGTCCTATACCCCGACTTCTCGTCCACGAATTAAGCGAACCGCAGTGTATATAATTCCCACCGCAAATACTGCGCTTAGTAGGTAAATTAACCCGATTGGCCAGAGATAGCCTTCCGAAGGAAAAACAAACTCGACGCGCGCCGTTTTCCCGGCAGGGACGCGCACCGCTTTAAAAGCAATGTTGGCTCGTAGAATAGGAGCCTCGACTCCGTTTACCAGCGCTTTCCAATTGGAGTGCCAAGAATCCGAGTAGTACAGCCATGGGTCTTTGGCGTCGGCTTGCGGAGTAAACTCTACTGATACGTGGTTGGACGACAACTCAACGACGTTAACGTTCGTTTCCGCAAAACCCTTCAAGCCGGTCAACATTCTGGAGCTAGAATTACTGGGGGCCAAGCCTCCATCCGCCATGTACTGCTCATACGCTGCCGGGGATGCCATCATCGGTGCGCCGGTGAAACTAGGACTTCTGAGATTTTCCGCTAGTTGTTTCGGATCGGCGACGCTAACACCATCGAACACTTGAAACTTTGAATGCTCGCACCCTGTCACTACTCCTTGACCGTCGTTGTGAAGGTAATCGGCAAGAGCGCGTGATGCGGCCGGAGTTTCCGATTCGACCAAGTCAGCGGTGATGCCCAGGACTCTGCGAATGGCTAGAGTATCGGCGGTCTGGACGTCCGATCTCGCGACCGTTTTGCAAGCGTCCATGTTCGTGAAAGGTTCTAAATTTCCATATACCGTTCCCATCATAGTGTAGCGAAACGACTTGCATTCTTTTCCGTTCGCTCCACACACTTCAACTGCTTTCTTAGCGACATCAGGCGTGTAGAGTATCTGGCTTAGCTTCGCAAAGTCAGGGTTGTCCAGGTACTTGTTCGAGCGTTTGGCGACAGGATTGAGCGGGCGTAATGCGAACATTTCCCAAGTGGACGAAGGTACGACTCGCAGGTACTGGTGATAGAGGCAGGAACGATAGGTCATCACGTCAAGAAAACTGATGACAAGGAGTAGTGAAGCGAGAGCCGTCCTCATCTTTCCTTGGTTGATCACTGGTATCGCTACGACGATGGTTGCGGCTAAGTAGCAGAGAAACACGAACACCGTACGGCCGTCCGACGGGTACGATTTTTTCCATTCAAAGAGAAATAATAGCGAAAAGCCTACGAGTGCGGCGAGTAAGTAGACCAAAGGCCGGCGTTGCTCAGCGCGATTTTTTGAAAGACAGGAGGAGACGACGGCGTCAAATCCAAGTCCAGCAAGAAAAACGAGCATCACTTTGACCAGAGGGGTGAGCTCTCCGATACTTCGCATGAGCGCAAAACCAGGGATGAGAAAAAGGAGCGGAGCTAAAAATGAACCAGCGCCCATCCAAAACAGAAAGACAAATACAGCACAGGCAATGAAGGGGACATGCTTTCGCGAGGGAGCCACGAGAAGGCCTACGAGCACAAGCGGGATCATTAAAATTCCACCAAAGACACTTGTCTCGAGATTGGATCGAAGTCCGTTAATTAGGCCGGCGAAGGTATTCAATTCCACATCGATGTCGTGATTTAGGAAACTAAAGTAATCCGAGTATCCATTGGCAGCCCTGCCTGCTGTGCCGAAACCGAAGCTCCACTCGTGGAGAAAAAAATAAAGGGGGATCAAAGAAGCTGCGAGAGAAAATAGGATCGCAAGGAGCGATTTCTGATTGATTCGAAGATCAGTCTTTCGCCAGGATTTTCCCTCGACCCAATAACATCCGGTCAAAAAAATCGACAACAATGGCGCTAGAACTATCGATGAGTAGGCGAAGCTTCCTATCAAAGAAGTAAACCCCAAAACCCCGAAGGAAAGAATAATGAGCGATAAATCTTTGTTGCGGATGCCCTTCCAGCCCAAATACATGCATAAAGGCAGCGAATAGTAGAAAGAGAAGTTAAACCATCCCTGGTACACCCAAAAGACCGTACCGGTCAGCGCAAAAGAAACAAAAATGGCGGAGATCCGGTTCTTAAAAATTAGAGTTCCCAGCGCGTAGGTTCCGACGAGCAAGACAACTTCGTCCAGTAACAAAGACCAGTAGAAGAGCGGGATTACGTGCGGATGCCCCATCAGTTTGATGAGAGGGCTTAGTAGAATGAGGGACGGGCGAAAGTTACCAAAGATGTCCAGGTTGTTCGCAAAGCCCCAGTTCTGATACGGCGTCCAGAGCGGGATCGCTCCTTCAAATTTCCAAGCACTCAGGTAGTGATGAATTGAGAAGACGGAACATAAAGTGTCGTGTTTGGGTAGCCAATGGTGACTTAGGAGAATGAATCCGAAAAGAGTGATTGGTAATAGCGCGATCAGGAATCCCGTATCGAGCCGTCTAACTTTAATCAAGGTATCTCCACGGATTTTAACGCCGCGAGTTCACGGCGGGTCGAGAAGCGACCTTTGGGTAACGCTCGCGACGCGATGGTTCGTATTTTGCAATATTATCATGAAGGGCAGATACCAGTCCACGCGACCGGGCGCCCACTTTCATTGTTTGCGAAAGACTAAGAAAAGAGAGCTCCCGACCGGAGCTCCGCCGAAGGCAACCGTTCGGGCTTCCCAGCGTAACATTGTCTTTAAAATCGAATTTACGGTTGGTGAAGGGGACGCCGCTTTAACTGGTTCGGAAGTTTGGGGCAAAAGCCGCTCTCGGATATTCCATAAAAGGTAGAGAGGGAGCGTTGAAGCGTAGAAGTAACTAGAGAGCTCAATTCGCCCCTTGGTATCAATCGAGGAAAGGAGTTCTCTTAAACTCCGTTTGGTATACCGGCGCAGATGACCTCCGCGCTCGTCTCGAGAACCCCACAACCAGTTAAAAGAGGGTACCGAAATCACCAAGATACCTTCCGGCTTTAAAAATCGAAGCGCTTGGACAATAAAAGCACCGTCGTTTTCGATGTGCTCAATGACA
>JBBQIT010000032.1:0-15907 GCA_038325205.1 Bdellovibrionota bacterium | reverse complement strand
GAGAATGTTGTCATCAAGGTTGGAGACGCCGACGTTCTGGTCGCTGGAATTACCGACCCTATGGGGAGTTACTTTCCAGGGCATGAACCCAACATCGAAAAGGCTCTTCATTCGACGAGCAAGACGGATTTAAAAATCCTTTTAGCCCATCGTCCGGATGCCTATGAAAAATCCGAGCCTTTAGGATTCGATCTTCAATTCTCTGGACATACTCATGCAGGACAATTTTTTCCCTTCACCCTATTTATTGGGCTCGCCCACAAATACAGCCGCGGGTTTTACGAGCACGGGAAGATGGGGATCTACGTAAATCCGGGAACAGGGTATTGGGGGCCGGCAAATCGTTTGAGTGTCGCTCCCGAAATCACATTAGCAACGCTTACTCAGGGTTAGTCTCGTTCATTTCGTGGATCACGCACCGGTGATACATCTCATTCATGGTTCGAGCCCCACGACAATGGCGTTCGGCCATGTAGGTTATTCCTGAAAGCGCCAAAATGATGAGTCCGCACGGAATCCAAGTTTTCGCGAAAGCGCTACCAAGCCATCCCTCGTCTCGTAATTTTTTGGTCGGATGGATTAGCCCCGCCGCTAAAGCAAAGTGAAACGCGACATCCCCTAAAATCGTTGGCGCGCTGAATACGAGATACACGCCGCCCCCCGCAAGAATCGCAATCGCAGCGCCAAATAGAATTAGAAAAAAAGTGTCATCATCTCCGCCGCCTATATCTAAGTCGAGTCCAGAGCCCTTGCCCGAGCCCCAAGACGAAGAGGCTCCTCCCCCACCAAATTTTCCACCACCACCGGCAAAACTAGGGCCGCTACCCGAGCTGCCGCCGCCGGGAAAAATGTTAAAGTCGTTTAAAATCCCGCTCCCATCAACGCCACTTACCTGAGTTTTCTTTTGGTTGCGAAAAAGATACGAACACCAAAGACGAATCATGCCCAAGAAAACGAAGTAAGAGAGAATTAAACAGACCGCATAGCGTGCAGAAAAATGTTCTAGTCCAAGATAGAAAAGAGTTTTATTGAGAACAACCCCTGAAGAAAGAACTGCCCCCAATATAAAGGCCATATGCCATCGTAAGAAAAAACGGTGCCGGAGAGATTCCTCAAATTGGTCTTCCGATGCCTCGTCAAATGTCGATTGCGGGTCACGGGTTGGCTTCATCCAGTAATATCTTTTCCGTTGTGAAGCGCTCGAAAGAGCGCGTGGTAAGAAGCTTTCAATATTCCTTCGACTTCCGCCCAATCGGCATCCGTCAGTCCGTGGGCCTGGTCACGTTCGCTGCGCTCTAACATCGCTTCAGCGCGCAGCCTCGCGTAAGGAATCATCTTGTCCCAAGTGACGCCATAAAGTTCTGAAGTCACATCCGCGATGGCCCTGACCAAAGCCGTCTCTCCATGGCGACCGCGCTCTCGATGAATGATCCACCAGTCCAACTCCCGGATGGCTAGCTCCCTAGTATTTCTTTCTAGGCCGCCGGTGCGGCACAAAGCCCCGTAGTACTCTTCGAGATAAGGAAGCGCCCTCGCATACTCCGCGCGTTTGTGTCCTTCTTTAAAAAGAAAAGCCGCTTTCGCAGTCCAATAAGCGCTAAAGAGAGCTCGGATCGGCGGCATGCCCTGTTGCGTTTGCAAAATCCGTGTCATGTAAAGAAAGAGTTGGGTCGGCTTTTTGTCGTAGTAAGCTTTCCAAGAACTCGTTTCTAAAATAGCTGAGTTATCCGGAGAAAATTCTTTAAGGTCACTTCGCCTAGGACCATAGACATCTATGCCCGCCCAAATCACGAGCGTAATCGCTATCGCCGCTAAAATTTTGATTCGAATATTTTGAACGGTCTTCATTCGGGAAGCCAATAGGATAGCAGTCTGGTGCGTAAAAAGGTATGCTTATGCAAATGAAAACCTTTTCCTTCCTCTTGTTATTGGGCGTTGTGTTGAACGGGGCTCTGGTACACGCGGACCCCAATGGTTCCTCTCCCAGCGGTGAACGACGTTACTTTGTCATCGAAAAGCAAGAAGCCAAAGATCGCGATCGCTGGAGCTTTTCTACTTATTTGGAGCAGCGCGATCGCATGCGTCTTATGGATTTGTGGCTCGCGTTACATACTCCCACTCCGTACGAGTTTTATTTGGGAGCGAACTACCAATGGGGAAGCTATACCGGCGGCTCCTTCTATTCAGGGTGGAACCTTTCGGTAGCCGGATACGCTTCTATTTTTGGTCTGGAACTGCAGCGGGAATTATCGTCTTTGAATCCCCGTAATGTCGGTTTGCTCCACGTCCGCATCTTCGGTCGTCATGCTCAAGACACCAACATCACCCTACAAGGTGGTGCCAAGGAAGAGACGAGAAGTGGGACACAGCTTTGGAACGCACTAGCCGGCGTAGACTTCACGGCCTACATCAATCGGTTTTTTGGAATAGAAGGGCTTTATCGTCATTATTTCACCGCGAATAGCCCTGTCTTGGGCGGGGATTTTTCTGGAAATCGTTACGAACTAATGGCGTTTATCGACTATAAATTTTTAAGATTCTATGGGGGTTATTTTTACGATAGCGAAATCCATCCGGGCTCGCCCGATTTTGTACGACAGGGTGGCACGTTTGGAGCGAAGTTCTTTTTCTAGACGGACCATTTCTCACGGGGCGGGAGCTTGTCGCCCAACATGTCTTTCAACTTCACAAAGGCCTTCGCAGTAAGCTTCACGTCGCCAATCGACCGATGTCTTTCGGATTCGATAATCTCGAGGCCCAATCGTTTAGAAATGATGTCCAAGTTATGCGAAGTCTCCGTAGGATAGGCACGCCTCGAGAATATCATCGTGTCGTACACTTCCATGTTGCGAGTGTACTTGTACTGAACGAGAGATTTCATTACGAAAGCCATATCGAACTTGGCATTCTGAGCGACCAGCCAGGCATCGCCGATGTAGTCCAAAAATTTAGGCAAGACCTCTTCTAAATGAGGCGCTCCCGATACCATCTCATTGGTGATACCGTTTACTCTGCTGGCTTCTGCCGGAATAAGGCGCTTGGGGTTCACCAGAGAGTGAAAGAAGTTAGCTTCGTCGATCTCATTCCCAAAAATCTTCATGGCGCCGATTTCGATAATCTCATCTCCACCCCAAGGCGAGAGCCCGGTGGTCTCAAGATCGAAAACGACGTATTCATCCAATCCCAAACTGAGCTGCATCATGTTGTCTACTTTCCCCGGAACGTTCCCTTCAAGGAACTTGTCCCGACAGTTATTTGCAAGTTGCCTCGCTAGCTGCCGGGTTAACGAATCACTATTTCAGATTAGGGTTATAGGTAAATTTCTAGAGAAAAATACCCCTGGGGTCAAGAGGCCAAAGGGAGCATCCATGGAGCGTTGCAACAAATCCTCAGAAGGGCCCACCGGCTTGACTTTGCGGTGTGCTGAGGGAACTGTGGTCTCGCGTTATGTTACAAGATTCACAGTATCAGAATTCAAACTATCAAATGTCCGAAGCCACCCATCGCTACGGCTCGAATGTGCATATCCTAAGCGATCCGCACCTGTTTACGACTTTGGCGCGGTTAGGAAGTCCGGAATGCAAACAGCCGACGGTGAATCAGCTGCTTCACATCTTGTACGGCGAGCTGGCCAAAGTAGTGGTGAATCGCGAGTTCCCAAAAGTGGAATCGGACATCGTCACTCGCATGGCGAGCTTGCATCCGGAAGGAAAGTTCAAAGCGCAAGTGATTGATCCCCGCACCAAAGTGGCTTGTGTGAATTTAGCCCGTGCGGGAACACTGCCTTCACAAATCTGTTTCGACGCTTTCAATTTTATTTTGAATCCCGATGGAGTCCGCCAAGATCACATCAGTATCAACCGAAAAGTGGACGCGGATCAAAAAGTCGTCGGAACCAACTTAGGTGGCGTCAAGATTGGCGGCGATGTCGAAGATACTATCGTTGTGATTCCCGATCCGATGGGAGCCACCGGCTCTACCATTCATGCCGCCATGGAAATCTATAAGAATTTAGGCAACGCCAAAAAATACGTGGCCGTTCATTTGATCATCACGCCGGAATATATCGCTCAGGTTACCAAACTTTATCCAGAACTCGTTATTTATGCGATTCGCTTAGACAGAGGGTTGAGTCCTGTGTCTATCTTGAGCTCAGTTCCTGGAACGCACAAGGATAAAGAACGCGGGCTCAACGACAAACATTATATAGTTCCTGGCGCTGGCGGACTCGGCGAAGTTATTAACAACTCTTATGTTTAATATTTTCTTTCTTTGTTTCGGAGCTGTCGCTTTTGCAATTTTTTTAGCGATGGTGATTACACGGCAATCTATTCCTAATGGGGTTTCTATGGTCCCTCCGGAAGATGATTTGGAGAAAGATGCGGAGATTAAAAGGAACATCGGACTTCCCGAGCTTGAGCTACTTGCGGAGAAGCTTTGTAAAGAGAACGGTCTCGTCATTAAAGATCGCATGACGAACAAGCCGACTGAGATCTATTGGATCGCAGAAAGTAAGAACGACTTCTTTTTTGGTAATTACGTCCTTTGCCTCTTCCTTACGGATGAGAAGAATAAGTATGCAAGGCTTACTGACCTTTTAGAGTTCAAAGACTTCGTAAAGAGCATGCAAAGTACCAAAGGGTTCTTCTTCACCAACGGATATTTCACCAAAGACTGCCATCAGCCTCTGGAAGGACCCAAAGTAGCTTTGTATAATCGAAGAAAAGTGGATGAGGAGCTGACCCGGCTGAAGGGATAGATCGCGTCTTGTAACCCACCTCTAACTGTGAGAATTTTCGACTATGGCCGTTAGAAAAGTAGCAGTGTTAGGACATCCGGTGCTCCGCAAAGTGGCGGCCCCCGTCTCCATGGAAGAGATTAGCTCACCCGCGTTTCAAGAGCTTCTCAAGGACATGCTTGAAACCATGTTCGAATATGATGGCCGCGGCCTCGCCGCCCCTCAAATCCATGAGAGTAAGCAGTTATTGGTGATGCTCTGGGATTTCACGCCCAATGAAGAGCCTTACGTACTTGTTCTCATCAATCCGGTCATCACGCCCATGACCCAGGAAAAGTCAGCCTTTTGGGAGGGCTGCTTGAGTTTGCCTGGCCTTAGGGGCAAGGTGGCTCGGCCCAATAAGATTTCCGTAGAAGCGATAAACCAGCGAAAAGAAAAGGTTAGCTTGGTGGCGGAGGGCTTTGCCGCGACCGTCATTCAACACGAAGTCGACCATCTTTTAGGGAAGCTTTACATCGATCGAATGGACGGCCTCAACGAACTATCCTTTAACAGGGAGTTCGACCGTTATTGGGCGAAACCCGGCGACACTCAAGGAGACGGCGAGTAGCCTTCTCGAAGCTTGTCTGGAAACCCAAATTTTCGCATGAAATCGACGTAAACTGGGCCTTGCGGAAAATCCCGAAGTGGCTACACTGTGGACCCAATGAAAACTGTGGAACCAATCAAGAAAAACAGCAAAGCATCAAAATCCTCGCTAGTTAGTAAGAGTACCTCTAGTGATAAAGCCCTTGATTACGAAGTTTTAAATAACATCACTGAACGTGCCTTTTTCTTGGCCCTGCAGATGATCGATATCGCTAACCACCAACGACCGACTCCTGACCGCGGTGAACCGAAAGTCGGAGGACATCCCAGCGCGTGCGCTTCTTCTCAACATATTCTGGCGGCTATTCATTTAGTGCTCCGTAACCCGGATGACTACATCGCCTGTAAACCGCACGTCTCTCCGATTGACCACGCCTTTAACTATCTTTTGCACAATTTTAGAGATGCCGAAGGCCGCATGATGGCGGCCGATGAGCGCAAGGTCGCCATGAAAAATCTTCGGCACTACACGGCAGATGAGCCAGTATTTCAGTCGTACCATGCGGAAGCCGATCCCGATTCCTATCGGTTTTTCCCCTCGGGTTCTGTGGGAATTCCGCCGGTAAATGCTTTGTACACCGCTTTGGGTTACGAGTTCATTCGTTACCACGGTTTTGAAGTTGATGAAGATCCCACTTTTTGGTGTTTGATGGGGGATTCCGAATTCCGCGAAGGCTCGCTCATGGAAGCCATGCCGGACGCCGGCGAAAGACAGCTGGGAAATTTAATTTGGATCGTCGACTACAACCGACAAAATTTAGACGGCACCCGTGTTCTCAATGAAGAGGCTTTCGCCGGCTCTGATGCCGATCGCATTGTTCGAATTGCCGAGGCAAATGGCTGGCATGCGATAAAGCTGAAACACGGAAAACTTCGCGAAAAGATGTTCGCTAAGCCTGGTGGCCAAGAGCTCAAGCGCGTTTTAGATGATGAGTTTACCGATTTTGAATTCCAGGCCGTCTTGGAAGCTAATAACCCTAAGCTCACGAGAAAAGTTCTTTTAGCAAAGTCTTCGAAGCTTAAAAGCTTGATTGGCGAACTCGAGGATTCTGAACTTCAAAAAGTCTTCCTTAATTTGGCCGGTCATGACATGGAAAGTTTGGTCGAAGCCTTCACTACCGCAAAATCGATTAAAGACAAGCCTAGCCTAATCGTTCCCTATACGATTAAAGGATACCGTCTCCAATGCCAGGCCCTTTCAGGTAATCACTCCTCTTTGCCCGAGTCCGAAGAATTAAACGAGATGGCGCAAGAGATCGGCGCCGACGTGAAAGATCCTTTTAAAGAGTTTGAAGCAGGTAGCGATGAAGAAAACTACCTCGCGGAACGCCGTGGCCCCTTGGTCGACGGCATCAATAAGGTAATCGAAACGGTCGAAGCTCGTAAGAAGAAATCGATTGAATTCGCGACTTCTCAAATTGAATGGCCGACCGATCTTGATATCGGAGCCATTAAATTCAATCCTGTCGCCCATACTCAGTGGATGTGGGGCCAAATCGCAGCTAAGCTCGATAGATTGGCTCATGGTTTAGACAAAGAAAAAGAGCAGAAAGTCACCGCTAACGATACCGAATGGCGAAAGATCGCCCGTTACTTTCTCACCATGGCTCCCGACGTAGGAAGCTCGACGAATACGAGCCCTAACATGAACGGAAAGCTATTTGGAGATATTGGCCAGGAAGACTTTGAAAAGACTTTTGGCACCAAAGACGAGAAAGCTCCCGATGTGATTCCGCATCTTTCGGAGCGTTCGGGCCACATCCGTTTTGAGATTGCGGAAGGCAACTGCATGTCGGCTGCCGGCTCTTTCGGAAAGTTTTTCCATTTCACGGGAGTGCCACTTTTTCCTGCGATGACGATTTACGATTTCTTCATCAAACGCTGTTTAGACCAGTTCTATTACAACGTTTACTGGCATTCGGGCTTTGCGACGATTGGAACTCCCTCGGGAATTACTCTGGCCCCCGAAGGCGCACAGCATTCTTGGAAGTCCGACATCCAGATGCCCAACTGCATCACTTGGGAGCCCGCTTTTACGAAGGAGCTTGAGTGGATATTTGCCGACATGCTCCGACGTCATTTCACGAAGGACGACTCAGAAAGAGAAGCTTCTCTTTTCCGCTTGGTAACCAAAGGATTGGTTCAAAAAGAGCTTAGCGAGCGAACCAAAGCCCAAGTCCGATTTAAGGATATGGAAGAGAATGCCATTTTCGAATCCATTCGCACCGATGTCCTCAAGGGTGGCTATACCCTGGTTGGCTATGAAGGGTTTGAAGATTACACGCCGGGCGACAACGTAGTTCATCTCTTCGCAATGGGAGCTTTAGTAACCGAAGCGTTAAAAGCTTCTGACTTACTTCGCGCCAAAGGAATCTACGCGAATGTCCATGTCGTCACGAGCCCGGATCTCTTACTAGGCAACTTTGCCTATCACGAGAACTACTCTCACTTGAAAGAGGGCTTAGGCATCACGGGCCAGCTTTATGTCGGTCAATCTCAAGATCGAAAGGTAGAATCAGTGGCGGGATATTATTCCGTTCAGGGATCTCGCATCCCTGTGGTTTCCGTTCATGACGGAGAACCAGGGTTGCTCGACAACATTGGATCTATCGTCGGGGTTCAGCATAAAGCGCTTGCGGTAAGAAAGACTTCTAAGTCGGGGACGACGGCCGAAGTCTTCCATTATCACCATTTGGATGGAGATAGTATCGCGGCAGCTTGTGAAGAGGCTTTAGCAAGTACGGCGGAAGAGCGATTCCAGATTAGCCAAGATGTACTTCAGAAGCTAACCTAAGTTTTGCATGGCCTTCTGAGAGAAGTACAGAACGGGATCGATAGCTTTGCTATTGTTGCGAAGTTCAAAGTACAGGCTGGACTTGTCATTATTTCCGGTGTCACCGACAGAGCCAATGATTTCCCCTTGCTCAACGCGAGTGCCCCGGGCTTTTAAGGATTTAAAGAGATGGGCGCTCAACGAATAAAAGCCGCCTCCGTGATGCAAAATGATCACATTGCCTAGGCCTTTAACCCATCCGTCAAATTCAACCGTACCTGAAAGGACAGCGCGTACGGGCGTATCTTGGTCGGCTTCGATCTCTAATCCCTTTTGGTAGGTTATCGTTCCAAATTGAGGGTTAACCGATCGGCCAAAATTCTTCACGATATGCCCCATGGCCAGAGGTAGCGGTAAACTTCCTCGACCGGGGAGGCTTGATTCTGGAGAGTCTCTTTGAGACTCAAAATCATCAAACAAAGCGCTCAACTGGCTTGAGATCTGTTTGTACTCTTTAAGCGCCAGTTGATAAGAATTCTGCTTACGATTCACGACTCGTAAAATGTCTTTTTTCTTCCTGAGAAAATCTTGTAGAAGTGCTTGTTGCTCGCCAAGCTCCCCCAAAACGGTCTGCATCTGGTCATTAGCTAACTTTAACTTCTTTTCGCTTTCTGCCAAACGCACGGCGCGCTCTTGAAGCGCTTTCGCCATCTGAGTATGAGATCGTAGGGCTCGGTAGAGCACTCGAATTCTTCCCGCGAGTTTTCCTACGCCTTCGCTATAGACCAAAAACCGGAATACCCCGTCGCGCTTGATCTTATAGACGACTTTGAGAAGAAGGAGCAGCCGTTGACGCTCAAACGTCTCCATCTCCTTCTGCTTTTGAAATTCCAAGGACAGGTTGTCGAGCGCCATCGTCAGCTCTTGCTGATTGGACTGAATTGAACTGATGCGCTCTCGAATCTTGTTTTGGTCGGAATTTAAACTATCTAGCTCACCGAGCAGATCTTGCTTCTGGTTTTCACGCTCTTTAAAACTAGGTTTTTCTTTTTGAATGTAATCGCGAAGCTGGCTGGCACGTTCAGCACCTGGCTCTTCGTCAGAGCGAGCTGCGGCCATAGCGTAGGAAGAAAGTAGCGAGAGCAGTATGAAAACGCGAATCATCAATTATTATCTCTCTTGGAATCTAAGAAATACGGTGAAACTTCCAAAAAACGCCATCGCGATGCCTAACCCCACAACGGCAAAAAGTTGTCCCACAGAAAGATAAAGAAAGGTATGAACGCCGAGAAGCGAAGCCCACTGGGACGAGACCAGCGCCCCTAAAAACACTTTGCCGACGTACAAAAGGACCAAAGCGATGATCGAGCCTACTATCCCCTCAAAAAAGCCTTCCCAGAGGAAAGGGGCCATCACAAATCCTTGGCTGGCTCCATGGAGGCGGATGATATCAATCTCGTTTTTTCTAGCTTGATGACGCATTCCCATGAAGTTAGCGATGATAAATCCGCACCCGATGAGAACGGCGCTGGTGAGGCAGAGCCCAAAGATTTGAAACATATTTCGGATGCGCTTAAATTGGGCCATCCAGTCTTCCGAGAAATCCACGTCAGCCACTTCCGGCATCTTCGAGATAATCGTTTTCACGTCACTCGCGTCGGAGGTGGAGGCTTCCCTACGAACTTCGACTTCCAAGATATCTGGAAAGATCTCATTCCCAGGAAGAGAATCCCCTACACCGCTTCCCAAGAAAGTCGAAAGCTCCTCCATAACAGAGTGCTTGGCTTTGAAAACGACGCCTTTCACCATTCCTAAGGAAAGGATGCGCTCTTTAAGAGGAGTAAGTTGAGCTTCGGTTAAACCGTCTTTTAGATACACGGTCCCTGTGATCTGAGACTTGGCTTTATCGGCGATACTTTCTAAGTTCCGATAGCCCAAGAAGAAAGCGCCCAAGATCACAAGAGCGGCGGCGATAGTAACGACGCTAATCAAATGAAGCCAGGGATGGCGTTGAAAATCGATAAAGCTGCGTTTGATCCCTCGATAGCCCATCTAAGCTTGTCCTCCCTTATCGGAAATCATCTGCCCTTTTTCTAATTCGATAACTCGGGCAGGAACTTCCTTCATGAGAATGTCGTCATGGGTCGCGATGAGAACCGTAGTGCCCATGTCATGAATTTCCATAAAGAGCTGCATAATGTCGCGGGCTGTTTGAGTATCCAGATTTCCCGTCGGCTCATCGGCTAATAACAAAGAAGGTTTACCAATGATCGATCGGGCAATCGCCACACGCTGCTGCTCACCACCGGAAAGCGTCATGGGGAAGTCTTTAGCTCGATCGGAGAGACCAACCAGCGAAAGCACACCGCGTACACGGTAGTCGACTTCACTGGGGGTCATCTTGCGGATCTCTAAAGGTAAGCTCACGTTGTCGAAGACACTAAGATCAGGCAAGAGCTTAAAATCCTGGAAGACAAACCCGACTTCGCGCCGATATTGAAACACCTTCGTCTTATTTAGTGCGCAGATGTCGCGGTTATTGACGACAATTTGTCCTTCAGTTGCGCGCTCCATGGCGAATAATAGTTTTAAGAGCGTAGATTTTCCCGCTCCGTTGACTCCGGTGACGTAGGCGAATTCGCCGCGCTCAAGATCGAAACTCACATTGCGCAACGCAAAGCGCTCCGGTCCATAAAGCTTCGCCACCTGATGAAGGCGTACCATTTTCGACGACATGAATTTGATTCCAGGTTTGGGAACAAGATTGGCCCCGGCGATGGGCAAAGGTGATGAGCGAGTCGCCTAGGGAATTGGCATTACGCCAATCACCTAATTATTTTAACATATGGGTAGTCAGGCCGTACGGGCTTTTTGCGCCGCTATGCTCCGAGCACACCATTCATGCTCGTCCGTTTCTTGGCTCGAGTGATGCTTCGCGCATTTTAGGATAGTGAATTCGAAATTTAAGGCGGCACCCGGATTCGAACCGGGGAATAGAGGTTTTGCAGACCTCTGCCTTACCACTTGGCTATGCCGCCGCATGACGGGAAACGAGATTTATAGCCGGTTTCGGCTGGGCTTGCAATCAATGACGGCATGTCGCCAGTCCAGGCTGGACTCGCTGTCCGCAGCCTCAAGAAACTGCTTGCCCGTTGGTTCCACGCCCTTGATCTAGCCCAACGATTCGAGTAAGAAGACACCCCTGTGATACGTCTAAATCGAAGCTTGGTCATCGGAGTGCTCCTCCTCACATTTTGGTGCGAAAGCACCTTGGCGGGCGCGCGGCAAAGACGGCGGCAACAAGAAGCGGCCGAAGCTGCCGCTCGTTTGAATTGTTGGAACCGTGTAGCGGCTTTCACTATTCCAGCCGCTCTCGGGGTAGGAATATTGGTCTACCTATTCCACAATTCCGCGAACCCTAAGGAAATGGATAGCCCGCCCAAAGTGGTTTCGCCAACGAAAGCGCCAACTTTACCTATCCGCAATATCGCGTCCGAAGCCCAGCATTTCTCGCCGGAATATAAAAGTTATCTCGAGATTCTCCGCAAAAAACTGGGTGAAGCCGGCGAACAAGGCGTGACTGACCTAGAGCTCTTTCCCGTATTAATGGCCGACGAGACCACGAGGGAGATCTGGAAGAACTTAAAAGAATTTAAATACCGAATCGTGGGGCGCGTGATCCCAAAAGAGGACAACCCCTCAATGTACATCCCCGCGATGAGCAACCCATTCGAGAACGTCATCGTAGTCAATTTAGAAGAAGAAAGATTTGGTTTTAGCGATCCCGGCTTCGCTCTGGTGAACGAGTTCGTAGATCTTAACTTCTTCCACCAAGTGTTGGATTTGCGCCAAAATCCTCCGCCCTTCGAGGAATCGTTTCGAGACGCATACCAGCGATTTTTCGAAGGGAATCCCGATTTGCAGCGCTACATCCCCCAAAGCGATCAGCAAAAATCAGATTTCACTATGCGCGTCGTTCTGGCGCTTTGGATGGAGAAACGATCCTATTTAAGCCAGTATGATTTTTACGATAGAATGAAAGGGCGTTTTCCCGGAATCGTGAGAGTCCATCTCAACGACGAAACTTCCCTCACTTCTTCCCAAAAGAAAGCGCACCTGATCCACCATTTTTCTAATCCTCCCTACAAAATTCCCGCTGAACTTGGTACCCGCTTGTGGGATTTCCCGCTTCCCCCCGGGATGGAATATCAACCTCCCCAGAATTAACGCTTCCTATTGGCCCAAGTCGAAACGGCGTTCTCGAAGATGTTACGTTCGCGCGCTCCCCCTCGATCAGAGCCAGCTTTGGGATTTACATACCCAGCAATCATCCGGGGACCCGTGGCTTCAAGACCGTACAAAATGCGAATCGTTGAACCTTTGGGAGAGATTTCGAGGACATCGTGTGTGTGCTTCGAAAAATAGCTTACCCGTGAGGTCCCCGATGTCGCCACTTCCCCCAAAGCCTTCATCACTTGGCGCTGTGTCTTCACGGGCCGTCGTTGTAAATCGATGAGAAAGCTTCGAAACGCCCTGGGCTGAACCGCGTGGTCGATCAACTCCGAAAGCCAATGGGGTGGATTGGCTAAGCTTGGGGTGGGCTCCGAAGAGTCTTTTGGGTCTTCATGGGAGCTATCGTCGTCGACCACAAGCTCTGTCGCTCCAGGACCCCTGAGGCCCACTTCGAGAAGACGTTCGATAAGTTTGTTTTCGACCATCGCGCGAAGCCTATCGCCATCGATCGGCGGCCCCTCGCTGGAAAGGTCCATCAGCGCTTCTACTAAAAGGGATTTCTGGTTGTCGGCAGCCGATGGGAAAACCCGGCTCACCACTTGAGCCCCAACCTCTGTCGACAACCCAGCCGAGTGAGTTCGGAAGGCTTCGTCCGCCATATGTGCCAAGACCAAAAATTGGTTGCGTCGATAGTTCAAGATCTGCGCGGAGTCCAAGAGAGCATCCATTTCGGCATCATTGCCATCACTAAGCGCTGACTCGTACAGCTCTCGGATATCGCGTTCGCTAAGGTCGGTTAATCGGTGCTTCACTTTCTGGTACTTCGTAATGGCTTCAGCACAGGCAGTTTCAGTCGAAGTCGAAGTGTAATCGAGAGCGGCGGAACTCTCGCAGAAGCAGATGAACAGCAGACACAATCGAATCGTTATAAATAAGGTTTTCACGAGAGCGAGTTTTGCAAAGGAAAGACCAACGCCTCAGCTATGGAAAACTTCGTTTTATTAAGAGAATCCGCCAGTCCTGTCAGGGCGCCCGCAGTTTCGCCTGCCAAAAATGACAGACGGACTTGCCGCCTTGACTTCCCCGGCCCCCGGCGTGAAATCTAGAAATACTGGGTAAAGCACTTTGGGGGAGGGTCGTTTCGTGGGGAGGAGTTGGGTAAGAGCCGTCTCTTTGGGGCTAGTCCTATCGGTATCACCGATCACAGCCATCGCCCGCACTAGTCCGATCGTTTTATCCCCCTCACCCCTTCAGGATCGAATTCGCCAGCTGCGTTTTATTGGAAGTGAGCTTCGCAATTCCCCGAATCCCATCGATGGCGCGATCGGCGTATTAGATGTAGCCGATGGTGTCTGGCATCTCTCTCAATGGGCCCAATGCTTGGGCGAAGCGTGCAACCCCGCAGGGTCTGTGGGTGCTTTCCTGCTTGAGAAGCTAGTCCGCGAAGTCGGACTGAGAATGAACCAAAAACATTTCGCAAAACCCGGAACTCCAATTTTACCGACTCAAGTCGAGTATGCTTCCTTCGTAGGCTTTTTGGCACAAGCGGATCTTCATCAGAAGATTTCGCCTGAACTTCGTTCGATTCAAAACGAAACTTTTCTTTTTGAATTTCGAAATCTCTCGCGGCAGTTGCAAGGCGTTGGCTTAGTTCCCGGAGGAATCGTACTTCGAGATCGATTGATCAACGAATTAGTGATGACTCTTTCGCAGTTCACAAAGGTAAAAGAAACATTAGGCGACCTAAGACAGGAGCTCGAAATCACCAGCCTATCTAAACCGGAGCGCTGGGAACTCCTAAGCACTTTATCGCTTTTAGAACGGGGGCTAGAAAATGGAGTGGGAACGCCAGGCCACGCGAGCGATCTAGTGCTCTATGGCGTTTCGGTGGGCCAATACTATCTCTTTCTGCCTCTTGTGATTTCGCAGTCCATTCGCGCGCGAATGAGCTATCTCAAAGAGGATGGTAGGACCTCTTGTTTTGGGGATTTTTGTACCGAGGCCGCCAATCGACCCCTAACTATTTTGTTGGGCTTTGCCAGAGGAGCAGACAAATTAGCTCAGGAGGTCCACCAAACTTATTTGGAAGATCTGGAGCGGCGGTTTCCTTCGGAAACATCCGCAAGCTTTTGGTCCCAGTTCACTACTCGCTTCCAAAAAGACTTTGCTAGGCGCTTTCCTTGCGCCCAGCTTGTCCCTCAGAATTAACGAATTTTTACGTGAACCGTGCGTGATTCAGACAAGATATTGCTCGAGCTGATAGCACAGACGGAAACACTAAACCACTTCCCTCGATCCATGTTCGGACGAACGTAATTGGTTCTTCCGCCGACTTTACCGCCGTTTTTGCAATCTGGAGTTGCGTTTTGGCCAGGAAGAAATGCCAAGACGTAACCGTAGTCACCGGGAACTCCCCCGCGCCACACTAACTCCATTTCGCCAGGTTTACGGGAGGTACCACCAAACAAGACTGGCTTTGGAGGAACCGTTGGATCGAAAAGCGTCTTCTGGGTCGCAGAAACTTGATCGGAGATCTCTCCCTCGCTGTTGTAAGAGCAAACTGAGATCGTGTACAACGTGTCCGCGTAGAGATCTTGACGATACACTGACACCTTCGAACCAATAATCTTGTAAGTAATGCCGGGAGCAATCTGCTTCAGATTGGGAGTGCTCACGTTGCTAATTTTAATCGCTGAGGAATCGCAAACCGGCGCTAATTTGCCAGTCGAGTAGGCCATCGCAAAGCCGGCATTCGACTGCCCCACAGAATCAAAAGACACCGTGAGTTCATCCATCGAACTAGGAGTAATTGCCAAATTGGCGGGCGGTGTGGCAGGAACGGGCTTCACTGCGTTTTTGATCACAATTTTATTGCCCCAGGTCATGGTTACAAAACGAAAATCGTAGGTCACCGTAACTTCGACTCCGACCTTCAGATCCGCAAGTCCACCATTCACAATCTGGGCGGCTTGGCCCGAGAAGCTCGTGGGAACCAAAATATCTCCAGAGGTCAAATAAAAGGCTGGGTGGGCGGGGCCATAATACGGATTCACGAAGGGACCAGTAATCTTTGCGGTGTAGGTTCCGGTTAGAGAGTACGCTGAGGCCGGCAAAGAAAATACAATAGAAAATAGGACCAGGAGGCCAAGGGCGACTTTTTTCACGCGGATCTCACTTTCAAAAGTGGGAGTTAAAACGGATATGGGGGAATATTGAGCAAGGGGTGTGCCAGGAGAATACAGGCTACTGAATTGTGTACAGTTGTATAACTTTTTGACAGCGAAAATGAAAGAAATTGCCATCGTGCTGATTTCGCAAAAGTTCATCCGTCCGAACCTTCTACAGGGCATGTACTAACTTCAAACGGCTATTTGCTAGAGCCCATCTCAAAATTGCCTCAGGACAATGATTACGCAGGCTAGTAGTACAAAACCAAGATAGTTGGCTGCCTTCGCCTCCCGACGAGTATCGACTCGTCCGAAACGTTTGAGCCAGGCAAATAGCCGCTCTACATT
>JBBQIT010000031.1:0-15930 GCA_038325205.1 Bdellovibrionota bacterium | reverse complement strand
GCGTTCGGCGCAACGGTTCAGCCTCCCGCGCAGTTCCACAACGACACCCCTACACGACTCTATGATCTGTATTTGGACTCGAAATCGCATACTGAATTTACGAACTTCGGAAAGGATCTCGGTGTTACTGTCTTTCCTGCGGAGATCGACCCGAAAGTGGGTGGCGATTTCAAAGCGTTTATTAATTTTCCACAACCGGGCGCGATCGGGATTGTGGGAAAGATTCTTTACTTGGATCCCGGTACTCGTAATGAGGACCAATACGTCATAGTGCAAAGCTGGAAAGGCGGGCACGAAGGACCGACCGATCTTGATACCATCGTGACGCTGACTTTTAGAAAGATCGTGGCGCTGTTGGGAGAAGGAACCGAGATTCAAATCGTACAAGTGAACGTGCCCGGCAACTTGCTCGACATCACGAATACCTCTTGGAATGTAAGGTATTGGGAACCCCTCACGGCGTACTTAAAGAGGTAAGTCGTTAGGAAATCTCCTAAATTCGCGAGTAATTGACACGTCGCGTTGTTTCGGTGACATATGTCGTGATGTAGGGGCTACCGGGGGGACCGGAAGTTAGCTTTTGCGAAATGTAGCAGTTGAAAAGGCAATGCCGTGGCTCGGAATATTGTTATCGCCATCGCTCTGGTTCTGGGCGCTTTCGGGGAGCTAGGGATTGCCCTAGTACCCGGGACTGCCGGCGAGGTGGGCACTGTTTGTACCGATCTTGTGTTGCCCAAGAAATATCCCGCCCCTCACTCCCTCTATAAGAAGATTGTCCGTCTAGGAAATATTCGGCCCCGGATTGAAGGAAAGATACTCGCTCAGTTCTGGGTCGAGTATGAGTTCAATAAGAAGCCGACCTATCCCCTTTATCCGCCGATAAAGTCCCATCAATATATTCATGTTGAATTGAATCGCGTATTTCGAGACAGAGTCGCCCGAACGAGTCAAATTCAGTTCCTTTCGTACTTGCGAAGGCATGACTTCGAGCTTCATGAGTTTGCGTTGGGCAGAATGAAAGCGGCTCGACAAGAATTAGAAGAGCGTAGTGAAGCGTTCGTTCCCCAAGCGGTGGTGGAGGAGTGGTCGGCATGCAAGCTCGAACAAGATCTAGCCGAAGGTCTATTTCCGGATGCAACCTGTGATAGGAATCTGCTTCTTGTGCTTCGTCAGATTTCGCGGGGTGAAATGGGGGAGGCGAAGACGATCGCGTTCCTCAACGCGCTTAATGAAACAGATACCGAACTTTACCAGAGCTTTGCTGATTTCGTGTTAGACGCATTGGAGCCGGGAGACCCGAACGTACCTGATTATGAGCGATGGGCTAAGGAATGGAATGCACTTTATCAGGCGAAGGAATCGGGTATTTTTTTTCCGACCGCGGAGGAGAATTCCGTCCTTTTGAAGTCACTTCAATATTATTTGGGAGAATGCGATGAGCCGACCCAACGAAGATTCTTCGCGTCGCTCAAAAGAAGAAACCGTGTCTTATTTTCCTATGCAATGGAGCTCGATGAATTTGTTAGGACTTCGACGGCAAAGGAGCGCTCCGATCATTCCCTATTATCTATTCCAAGGGCTGTCCGCGACTGGGATCTGTTCTTTCGGACTAAGATTAGCAGGCGCAGTTTACTTCCCGACTCCCAGACTCAACCAAGACTTTATGAAATGTTAAAGAGGCTTCTCAGCGGCGTTACCCTGCCCGCGCATTATCAGGGATTCTTACAAGTCCTACAGGAAAACAATCAGGTTCTCTACTGGTACCTTCGATTCGAGAAAAAGCGCACCGAGCAGTTGCAAAACATCGGATACGGGCTGCGCGAGCTTCACGAGGAACGGTGGGCGTTCGAATGGATCGATTATGTGCGCCACAAAAAGGAGGACGAACCCATCTTTCCGACTCGATCTGGGAATCGCCATTTGCACGGAGCTTTGATGAGGCTTCGCTTAAATAAGGCGTCGGAAGGCGAATGGACCTCCTTTCTGTCGGCGCTGAATTCTTTCGATCAACCGCTTTACGAGTATGCCGTCACTTACTTGGACAGTGCGACACCGCTGGGTAGTCGTCGGAACCCGATCAATCGGGGGGATTACCAAAGGTGGGGCGGCGAATGGGTAGCATATAATAAGGGAAAAGCGCCAAGTGATCCGACTTTCCCCAGGAAGAGAGACTATCCCTATCTCTATCGCGCCTTAAGAATTTATAGGGTCGGCGAGGCCGCGAAAGAGGATTGGGATAGGTTGATGCAGTATCTGAAAAAGCAGGATCGGAAACTATTTGAATATGCAGAAGCGAATTTCGAAGAGCCGGTAGCTGAATAGATCAATTGATTAAAACTCATCGCAACAATCCGGAAGTATTCTCGCTTTAGTCGAACCTTCTCAGAAAGCGGCGTCAGTGAAGGCGTGTCAGGAGGCGGGAATCGACGTGCTCCAAGCTTCGGATAACCCTTCAGCTGTGAGCGCGAGGGAATACTAATCACATCCAACGCTCCGCGCAAGTAATTGATTACTCACCCCTTATTTTCCTCAACAATAAATACTTACCATTCTGTAAAAAGAATATTGACGCGCGTTAGCGGCTTCGTTATTCAGGAAATAGGTTCAATAAAAAGATAATTTGAAGGGGTTAAGCCCTTGGGGAAGGACTTAACCCTTAATTAAGACGACGGTGACCAAGCCACTCTGAGAAGTCAGGGAAGGTTGGGCTAATCGGAGCGGCAGGGGTCTGTGTGGTGCTTGGGGAAGCATCATCGGCCGGCGTCTAGGCGGTATCGAGGGTTGAACCGCGGGATTGGGGGAGTCGTGAGGGGAAGTATCTACTTTGGGAGTAGGGGCTGGGGTTGGACCCTACTGTTCGTATCGATTCTGTTTTTAAATGGGTTGGGGGGCGTGCAACCGGGGTACGGCAGTACGATGGACTTAGCAGGGCTGTTGGAATCGGGCGCGATTTCCGACGCGGGATTACCTCCCACGAGAGGAATTTCGGCACAAGCCAACTATCCGTTCTGTGGCATATATGCCATGTCTTCGTTTCTCGAGTTATGGGGGAATACTTCAGGAAACCACTACAAGATAGCTCCTATCGATCCTGGGTTTATAGCGCTGGCTTACAATCGCGAAGTCAGTAGCGGAAGTAATGGAACAAAACCTTTGTGGCTAAACTACGTAGTTTGGAAGTACGGAGCGGTTCCGCAAAATTCTCGGGCGATTCATGACAACGTAGTCAGTTGGCCCATCACCGGATGGGAAGAGAAGCACCTTGGGCTATTTCCTGCTGGTTTTGCCGACGCGGCTCTCGCGGAAAACTTTCTTAATGATACTGTCAGAGGGGAATTCACCGGCGGTACCTTTCTTCAGCACGTCGTAAAGATAGATCTCAAAGCGTTTGATTGGCTCAGTTCCACTCATACGGAGAAGTTAAAAGAAGTCGTCAGTAGCGATGCTCCTCCAACGCTTCGGGCAAAGAACAAAGAGGACCTTCAAGAATCGATGACGAAACGCTTGCAAGTTTCGGGCTTGCCCATTTCAACGATGGCGAAAGAGCCCAACGAAATTTATGAACTCATTAAAAGTCAGCTCGATAGTAAGCGGCCACTGCTGCTTTCGATTAATCCGGGCTTGGTGCGTGGGAATTTTGGTAGCCAGCGGGTGATTGGAACCGACCAATTACTCCCTGAAGGGGAAGGGCTCGACGAAGCGCATGCGATGGTGGTCGTGGGCTACTGTGATGGCAAGGGACCTCATGCGGAGGCGTGCGTGTCTTTTGAAGACCTAATGAAACACAATAGCGTTCAGGAATGTTTGATCGTGCAGAACAGCTGGGGAGAGCATTCAAATGCGAAGGGCTATCTGTGCATTTCGAGAAAAGCCATGAGCCGGATGATGATCAGTACTTCCATTCTTCACGACATCGTGAAGAAATCCACGAAAGTGCCTAAATCTTAAGCGTGCCCTTCGGCCGCTTGCTGAGGGCTCGAGATGAGGGAAGCTTCACTGCGACGAACTCGCTTAGCGTGTCGTTGCGTCGCCAGAGCCGCGGCTTCCTTCGAAGTTTCTCTATCAAAGAGCATCGCAAAGAGCAGGGATTGAAATCCTGAGAGTAGAATGAGTGCGTCCAAAATTGCTTTTGGTGCCGTTACCTGCATTCCCCCGAAGAACAATTTATTAACGGTAAGGTAAGCGCCGAAAGCAAGACCACTCGGCAAGAGCGTCAGGCCAAGGAAATAAAAAAATACCAGGGGATGGAAATCTAAGTACATGTACTTAAATCGCAAACGCCATAAGAAAGCGCGAAGTAACATCGGCGCTACTTTCATGGCGTAGCTCATTCCCTTAATTTGAGATTGTCGTTCTCCAGGAAGGTAGATTGAGGTGCGGGGAACGTCGGTTATCGTAAATCCATAAGCGTTTAAGCGAATGAGGAAATCCATCGGATATCCATATCGCTTCCAAGCCCGCGACCAATCAACGGTATCGATCACACGCTTACTCACCGCTGTGTACCCGTCTACGACATCCATTACGCTAAAATATCCGGAAGCCAGTTTGGTAACCGCCGTGATAATCCAGTTTCCAAAGAAACGAATCTTTGGCATGCGAGCTACGGTCTCTTCAAACTTTTCAATGACGAATCGGTTGCCCTTGGCGTAATCGGCTTCGCCATCAATAATGGGATCCAAAAAATTGGTAACTTCGGAGAGATCCATCTGATGATCGCCTCCGATGACGACGGCGATATCGTATCCGTCGAGACTACTTTGTTTGTAGCCGGTGATGATCGCTCCCCCTGGGCCTTGATTAATCTCGTGCTTAAGCAACGTCACCCGCGAGTCTAATTTTGCATATTCCAGGACTACTTTATTCTGCTCATCGGGGCTGCAGTCATCGACGACATAGACGCGATCGATGAGGCGAGGGACATTGGCCAGAGTTCGAGGGATGAGCTTTTGCTCCCGATACGCAGGAATCACGAGCGCAATCTTAGCGTTGCGATACATGGGGGTCACCAGTTGTGGGTTGAAATAAAAAGGGAAAGAATGCCTAGAAGTCTTACCTATTCAGAATAGCGGTTATGCGTTAGCGCCAAAAGGGCGGCGCGGCATATTCAGTCGCGCCCCATCTTGTGTTTCCCGGGAAATCCGGAGACAATTAATGAAGCACCTCAGTCTAATCTTCTTTTTGCTTCGCTAGACTCACATGAAAACTTTGCTCCCTGCATCACAAGCGACCGAAAGGTCACGCCTGTACTCCCTGCTTCTCGTCATTGCGGGGGTGTTTCTTATCTTCTTTGAAGTTCCGCTAGCTTTTAATGTTCGCGAAATTATCGACGATACCTGTTACTTAAGCTGGCTTCATCGTTTCCTCTTCATTCCGGATACGGCGTGCCCCCAGGCCTATCATTTGCCAGGGACTGCGCTGCTTTGGATTCCTGCAGGCATTGCGGGCAGAATCGGTGCTTTTCTCCTGCACAGCGGACCTTCCCATTGGATCTCCACTTTCATAGGACTGACCTCCTATGCATGTTGGGCGGCTTCACTCATTTTAGTCGATAGATTCGTAAGTCGGTCGCCCTCCAGCCGCCTTCGGAACTTTTCCTGGGTAGCTCTCTTTTTACTTTCGGTTCCCGTACTTCACTATGCGACGGCTCGCGCGACGATGGCTCACGCCGCAGAAATCTTTTTAGCGCTAACGACACTTTATCTGGCTACCAAACGCCACTACACGGCAAGTCTCATCTTTGGATTTTGGTTATGTGCGACTCGGGTGAACGATGCTCCCATCATTTTAGTTATCTTCGCCAGAATGTGGGATGAAAGGGCTAGTAGCATTGGCGGGATTACGACGCGACAGAAACGTCTGGCAGCGGGAGCTATTCTAGTTACGCTATTAGCGTCTATTCCAATAATCCGCCTAGCTTTCTTCCACTATTACGGAGGAGCGTCTACGACTGGATTGATTCCGATCTTAAAAAATATTAGTTGGCGCGAATTTTTCCACGTCATGGGCGGAGATTATTGGGGGCTTATCTTCACAGGGCCTTTCTGGCTTTTAGGTTTAGGTGCGGGAATAGTTTTTTTTCAGCGACTTTCTTGGATGGCACGAGCCTCGTGGTTTTGGATGGCGCTTTTACTTCTCGTCGCTATTGGATGGGGAGGGATGGGAAATTCTTTCGGCTACCGTTACTTGATAGGGACCTATGCTGGGCTTCTCATCTTATGGATCGAGCTTATTCCCCTGCTTAGTTCGGCTTGGGATAAAGCGTTCAAGGTGGCCTTAATCGCCCAAGCGGCGTGGTTAACACATCTCACTTGGACGTACGATCATTTCTCAAATTATTGGGAAATTCTAACGCATTGGCAGGGGCTTCGGTCGCTTAAAGATTTGGCCTATCCCATCACCCGCTTCGGGTATTCGCCTACCGGAATTTTTGTGAAGTCCTTCCTCTACCCAGTCTCTCGAGTGGAGAAATATACAGGCCCCTTCCACGCTCACTTAGGAAGAACGGCTCTTTGGGTGAACGCGCTTCTCACGGTCTTATCACTGGCTGCTGTGGGATATGCTTTGATTCAGCATCACAGGCAAAAAGCTTTCCGAGCTCCTTCGCTTCAAGATAGATCCTCTGCCTCAAGGTTAAGCTTCGGTCTCTTTCTCCTCAGCGGAAAAGAACGAAAGTCCTAATCAGTCACAATAACGAATTCTAAAAAGCTTCGTCGTCGAAGTGGCGCATCGCTTCGATCCGGATCGGAGCATACTCACCCGTGCCTGTCTTGGGACGAGTCGCGAGAATAGTTTCTTGTCCCGACTTGGGGTCTTTCTCCAGCGCCAGCTCAAGATAAAGGGGCGCTACATCGGCCATGTCCTTTCGATATTCAGTGATGGCTGAAGGAGGGGCTACGTCGGTCGGCATAATTTCCATCATCGAAATGCCACCTTCCACCGGCCTTTTGAAGATTTGATAGCTTCCATCTCCACGGAATCGCCATTGCACTGCATCGGTTCCTCGGACGTAGCTCAAATGAGCGCTACTGGTATCCGTTTGCCAGCTCTTAATTTCAGTGATCTCTCCTTGGGCTAGCCTCCTGCTATAGAAGCCCGCCAAATCAATAAGTCTAGGGAGTCGCGCCTGAGTTCTCTGCGCTACAAATCCTCTCGTCCCCATACCAATACACTTCATGTCGTCGTTAATCCCGCCCCCCATATCTAAAACATTGGTCTCGGGACGAGTGAGGGCGTTGATCATAACGATTTCGACATCCTTGTCCTCGGACGACATCGTTTGGCGCAGCTGATTTTCTTCGTCACGTAAGGCTTGGAGTTCGTTAGACGTCGCTACTTGATGGGCTACGAGAAGGCCCATCTGTTCCCGAGTTACTATGGTGGCCGAGTGGCGAAAGATCTCACGGATTCGCTTCTGGGCTTCGAGGGAGACCTTTTTTTCCCTGCCTCTTTGACGAATCTCTTTAAGGACCTCGCTCTTGTCTCTGGACAGCTTAAAGAGAGCCAAGGTCGCGGCTTCTCTGACCCGATACTTTTCGTCCGAAAGATCGGAGACGAGACTTTCGACTTCCTCTAATTGCTTACCCTCAAGCTTTTCCTGGGGAAGCGATCGCAACTTATTCACGGAATCTAGATAATGTTTTTCCTCTGCTTGGCGGGCTTCGTATTTAATTTGCTCCGCACTCTTGCCAGCGGTATTTACAACCGCCAGCGCGGGTCGTTGCGATTCGGCATCTTCCCAAGCCCACGCGTTAATCGATAAAACGCACACCACTATCCCGACGACGACGGATCTTAACATTCCTATTACCCCTCCTAAGAGACCTTTAATTCCCCATATCATGGGTGGGGAGGGGGGAGGATAGAAAAAGTCCGCCGCTGTTACGAAATAGCACGAACCGGGCTACATTCTTCCGTGTTTTCGAATAATATATCGTACGTGCTTCTAAACGCGAGTCGACTAGAACGCGATACAGGAGAGATAAGTTGTTTTCCCGTCGATTACGACTTCGCCATGGCCTGAGTGCACCTCGACGCCATTTTGCTCTTCGTTGGAGTCAGTGGAGACCAAGACATCAATTTCAGGGTTCTCGAATAGCCCCATCTGGTACCACGTGATTCCTGTGAGACGAGTCATGGGCGCTCCCACGATGGTGTGCACCGACTTTTCGATTACCACCGGAGCTTGTCCTGCCACGAGCAAAGCGCCACTGGCTTCGGATGTTTTGTTGTTCACGAAAAGATAAACGCCTACATTTTCGGAAGTGCATTGAAGTTGAGTGAATGGTTTATCCGTACTGGGGAGTGAAGACGCTTCAGCGCTTCCCACCAGAGCCATTAGTCCAAGAAATATTGTTTTATTCATAGTGATCATCATTCCTCCTGATTCACTAATAGCGTGATTGGCGCGGCGTTTAAAATTAATTGATTTAATGAAGCTATCGATTTAGTTAATGGCTGTTTCTGGTTTCCTGGCGGTGAGGTCAATCCCGCGATATAGAAGAAATGTACTTGTAAAAGTGGCCTCCCCACGAAGGGAGGCCACTCTTTTATTTCACAACTATTTTTTCAGCTTCGATGCGCTTTATTTCAAGAGGTCGCGAACGGTGGAGATAATTTCGCTCGGATCCAAATTATCGTTTTTTACCACGTTGCCCTGAGCATCAATGATGACAGCGTAGGGGATGTATCCGGTGGTTCCGAAGGCTTCTCCGTAATCACGATATTTTCCGCCGACTACGATGCCCGCCGGAATGTGGTGTTGGGATCTCCATTGCTTAAAATACGAGAGATTCGGTTGGGAACCACTATTGTAGCCATTGCCGGAGAGACTCACGAAAACGACATTCTTCCCGTCAAACTCTGGAAATGCCGCTACGATCGAGTCCACTTCATCGTTGCACGCCGGACACCAGCCTGCATTGTAGAGCAGGACTTGCACCTTGCCGACTGCGGCCTGGATGCAGAAATCCGTCCCGCTATCGGTCGGATAACAAGTACTCGGAAGTTGAGCGGCAAAAATGGGTAACGCCGCTGTCGCCAGTAATAGAAGCAAAGAACTTAGAAAGCTCTTCATGGTGGGTCTCCTTTTGGTTGGTATCTTCTAAGCGTAACGAAGTGGGGGAAAATCGGTCGAGAGCCTGACAGGAAGCCTTAACAGGCGCTAAGAACCGCTAAGGGAATGATGAAGGGAACACATGCGCATGGCCGCCTGGGGATGGGCTACCAGCTCCTGATCTTGTTGAGGCCAGCCCTATACCTGACATCACTTTGTAAAGGTTGCGTTTTTCGGCAGTGTAATCATTGACCCTGGTATTTGGTGCCTAAATACGTTAACAGAACTGCCTGAAATAAACTCTTATGGGCGATTGTGTGAAGCTAATCCTACTCGTATCATTCCTCACCGTATCGGCTTTCGGTGGCCAGCTGAAATGTCCGGATGAATTTTCTTTGGAAGGGTTCCGTGAAAGCGGATTTATTGCCCTGCATGACGTAGTTCGTACTCAGAGAATGACCAATCACGTTGGAGATTTCTTCCGAGAAGCTTGGGATTTTCGTGGAGATAGGGGACCTGCACCTAGTGCTATCTACTCGGTCCACGATGTCGATGTGAAATTTGCAGCCATGGCGGTTTCAAGGCCAGCGCTGGTGCGATTGTGGGGCGCCTGTCGGGCGTTGGGCCCCAATGTCGATCTGACTAATTACAATGCTGTCGTGCGATTGCTTCAGAAAAATGGGGCAGCTTTTCATATGCCCTTCGCCAATCGGGAAACGGGGGGAATTACCTTTCTTGTGGAATTGGCTCGGGCTCGGCATCTGTATATTCGTGCGGATGAGTTTTTTAAGGACCTTTGGCTCGAGGTAGGGTTGACGGGTCGCCCCCCAGAAGCGATCGAAAGTGTTCATTCTCGTGATTTAATGTGGGCAAATGAGCGGGGACTTGGACACTACGCTCAGGCCTTTTTGCGGCTCAATTCCGCGTCGTGGGCGCTCTTCTACGCCTGGTGCGAGAAGAACGACAGACGTCCTATGTCTTTTTACGAGATACAGGAACTCGAAAACTTTAGATCCGCTTTCCGCAGAATGGGAATCACGAAGTAACCTGCAGTGTTAAAAATTAATTGATTTAATGAAGCAATCGATTTAGTTAATAGCCATGTCTCTCTCCTCTTTACAGTTAGACGCTTTCTTTGAGGTGGCCCGTGCCGGCAACTTTTCGAAGGCAGCTCATAACCTCTCCGTGACCCAATCCGCGCTCTCACAACGAATCATGAATTTAGAAAGCTCACTAGAAACGACGCTGTTTATTCGCGAAGCCAAGGGAGTGCGTCTGACCGAGGTAGGCGAAAACTTGATGAGGTTTTGCCAATCTAAGAATCGATTGGAAGAAGAGGTGATGGGCAAGCTTCATGGGACTAAGTCGAAGGAACTATCGGGCAGCATTCGGATTGGTGGCTTTTCTACGATTGTTCGTTCGGTGGTGATGCCGAGCCTTGATTCGCTTGTGAGATCCCATCCTCTGATTCAAATCGAGCTCATGACCCGAGAGATGAGAGACCTGCCTCGCTTACTGCGTTCGGGAGAAGTTGATATTGTCCTTCTCGATCACGAAATTGTGCAATCCGGAATTGTCGCAACGGTCGTCGGATACGAAGAGAACGTCCTTGTGGAATCCACGCAGAAATCCCCTAGAAGCGAAATCTATTTGGATCATGACGCCGAAGATCAGATTACCCTTCAGTTTTTGAAATTGCAGAAGGAAAAAGGAACTCCTGAGCGAAGCTATTTAGACGAGATCTACGCCATACTAGATGGAGTGGCTTCAGGTTGGGGAAGGGCGGTTGTCCCTCGCCACTTGGCCAAACAGGCGAATGGCGTACGCCAAGTAACTGGATATCGCTCCCTTAAAACACCGGTCGTAATGAACTACTACGCACAGGCGTTCTATCCAGTCCTCTTTCAGCGGGTCATTTCGGTTCTGCAAACGGGCGCGGGAAAGCATCTCTAGATTGGTTCGGACGAGGGTCGAGATTCCTCGAACGTCAGTTCTATCGATGATTCCCAAGGAATCCGCCCCACTTTCTTACCTTTTAGCGTAAGAATTTTCGACGATAAACTCGAAAAACTATTACTCCTCCGAAAGAAATTATTGTGTCTCCGCGACTCGATGAGTTATACCGATCGAACGGGAAAATAGGTTTGGCTCCAGCGATTACTTCGCCATCGGGGGTGATGGATAGTGATTTTAATTCGAATTGCGATACTAGTTTGTGCTCTAGGGGTTGGGTTTAACGTCTACTCTTATCCGGGTGACGAAGACGGCGACACGCTTACTCAGGAAAAGCCTGCGCGTGTTACTCGGCGAACGCTTAAACTAGAGCGCCGCACTTGCGGTGTCGTCACTTTAGCGGAAGCCCGCTCCGCCCACTTAATTGAACAACTTAAAGAACTCCGCGTCGCCATCAATGGAATGAGCGGGATGCGGCGATCGGCCTTCGGAACCACTCTCTACTCCGTGCCCCATGGTTATACGCTCCCAGGTTACGACGATATTGCCATTGATGCCAAAGCCATCGTCATTGGATTCGGTGGAGCAGGAGTCATGTCAGCTTCTGGCCGAACGTTTATTCCAGATGGCTACGTCTTTAAGAAGTATGGCGTGTCGATGGTCGCCTTCGATTATCCCTTTCACGCCGATGGCCCCCGGACCGATCGCTATCAAAACGCTCGTGAATTTATGGCAATGGTTTTTGCGATCGTGCGCCACTATGAAAAGACGGGCCTACCAATCTATCTGATGGGACATTCCTTTGGTCCCACCGTGATCCAGGAACTATTGCATCAATCGCCTCGCAACGTACGAGGCGCGATCTATCTTTCTCCAGGCGGCTCCCTCTCTCCTGAGCAGGGAGTAATCTATCGTCAACTAGTGGACAGCGGGGATCTTCCCCGGTATTGGGATTCCATCGGTATTATCGAGGAGCCCGAAGGCGAGCCTTGGAGCAATCGCATGGAAGACTATTTTACGGCGAATAAAGGACAGAATCTAAATATCCGCGTTCCCATCGAATTGATCGCGGGAAAGCATGACCTTTATAGTACAGCAGAGACGATGGCCTTGTTGGCGCAGCGATACCCAAACATGAAAGTTGATTTGGTTGACGGCGCCGGCCACGATATTTTCAAGTTACGTGGAAGGATGGAAAAATACGTAACCGAAAAGATGATCGATTTTATCGAGCGCGAAGGAGGCATCATGCTGACCGAAATTTTCAAACCGGGGAATCCGGAAGCGTGCAACCGTCGTACGCTCCATCGCGTCTATGGGGAAGGCATTAGTGATCTGAAGTATTATCACGCGAACTCGGCGCTCTTTCGTCATTGGCTGGCCGATCACAAACGAGTCCCTATGCGAGTGTTCCTCTCCGATGATCGCAAAGCCACGGGCCTAATGGCAGAATGGAGACAGGACCTAAAATTGATGATCGTCAAAGCGGCCACCCAAAAGCATTTAGAGAGTCCATTCTTGGATAGCGAGGATCCCAATTCGATTCGGTCCAAAGCTGCCAAGCTGCTTGCGACGCCGGCTTCGCAATTATTGGACTACTCAGCCGATCAGTTGTTGATTAGCTATCTCGTTGACTAACCTGCGCCGGCGTTGAGGCTAGCGCCTATCTTGGTATACTGGGTTGATGCGACGAGGACTCCATTTTCTCTATTTTTTGATAGTTTCAATTTGTTGTATCTCCTTGATCGAAGCCAGCCTTCGTGTCTTTTATGGCATTCCTCTTACCAGACTTAATTTTGCCAATGAAAATTTGATTTCCGAGCAGCGTGTCAGGCCCACCAAATACGATGCCGAACTGGGATGGATCCCAGCCCCTTTTTTTTCTGGTTGGATTCCAGCGTGGAGGGCGGGTCTCACTACATTGGCCGATGGGTTGCGTAGTAATGGGAACGAAAAAAGGCTGCTCACCCCTCATCCTGTCACTCTTGCTGTGGGCGATTCGTTTACGATAGGCGACGAGGTGGAAGATTGGGAAACTTGGCCGTCTCAGTTGGAAGGCCGGTTACACACTCCCGTCTTAAATGCCGGTGTATTTGGTTACGGAATCGATCAAAGTTACCTGCGCCTGATTAAATTGATTCCCGTTTACCATCCTGAGCGAATCTTATTCGCTTTTACTCCCGCGGATGTGGATCGCGCGCAACGTTCCAGAAATTTCTCCGCCAAAAAGCCATATTTTTTACTGAAAGATGGGGAGCTGGAACTCCATCGCGATCACGTTCGCCCTCCCATTGTAGACGCGCGAAAAGGAGCCTTTCGGTATGTATTAGACTCGAGCGTATTGGTCAATGTGGTGCTGCACAATATCCCCATAGTGGAACGAGCATTCTCTGGTAAAGATCCCGCGCTAGAAACATTGGATGCCGAAAAGCTCGCTTGTTCACTCTTGGGTCGGTTGCAAAAGCTTTCGGCAAAGTCGCTAGTCCCCATCTACGTCGTAATGATTGAAGATCGGCCGAAAGGGGCTCCGGGGGTGAGCTTTGAAAGGCTTAAATCCTGCGCTAAAAATCCGTTAAGAGTGATCGATACGACCTCGTTAATGCCCGAGGGGCCTCACCATTATCTGAAGTACCATCATTTCAATGCGCGGGGGAATCGGTTGATCGCTGACGCAATCTATACGGATATCCGGGCTATTCGCACCTCTCTTTTTTTGCCGGGCCGATAGTAACGACTTCTACTTGTGCATCAGCGCTTTTGGTAGACGCGAATCCAATCGATGTTCATGCTTTTCTTATCGCCCGATGGCCTCACCGCGCCTGCCCAATTGTAGCCCATGATGGCGGTGCTAAATCGGACCTGGAGCGGCTCATGACAACTATAATTCTTCTTGGTGTGCATTACCTGACCATCCACAAGCCAAGTAAGGGTGTGTTCGTCCCATTCGAAAGTATAGGTATGAAAATCTGCCGATAGATCGGCGGAACTGTGCTTTAAGTGAGTATCCAGTCGGTGGCCTTTCCCTTCCCAAACGTAGTTGCTCATGTGAACTTTGTTCGGTAAGTGGGCCTCCGCGATATCAATCTCGACTTCCTCTCCAGGTACTGGCTTCCCGGTTTTCAGATCCACGTAAGGAGCGGTGTTCATCAACCAGAAGGCGTTATTGAGACCAGTAGCATCCGCAATCTGAAATCTTGCTTCAAACCGACCATACTTCTGGCGAAAAAACTTAGTCGCAATATGGCCCGTCGACCAATTCTTGCCCCCTCGTGCTTCATGTTTCGTAAGCAGGCTTAGAATTCCGCCAGACACGAGAATATTTTCAGGCCATCGTCCGGAAAGTAGCAGATTGCTCGGATAAGCGGCCCCTTCCACTTCCCAAACTTTCGGGTCGAGTGAATTTCCATTGAATTCGTCGTCAAACGTTAGTTCAAAAACGCTTCCGTCGACTTTAATCGTTTGTGGAACAGCACCTCGGTCGGCGGGAGATCTTGCGTGAGCTAATGAACAAAAAGAGGCTAGAAACAAGAGGGGGAGAAAACGACGAGCAGATACTCCGCACCAATGTACTTTCATAGGTAATGTTCTCCTGAACACGAAAATATAGGCAGGCGGCGGCGGCGCTACCTCTGACAGGTGCAGGGCCCGTGCCGAAATACTGAGGAGGAGCTACGCACAAAGACCATGAAATTCAGTCAATCTTTTGTTCAGTACTTTTAAGAAAGAAGGTCCTTTCGGACAGAATTCAAAGAGATAGTCTGATCCACTCTTGGACACCTGTCATTAATCTGCCGGTTTTGCCCCGATCAATTTTCCCTATCGCCCTAGTGGAACGATCATAGGGGAAGGCAATGATCGTCGAGGCCAGTAAGGTCAATGAACTTTGATCTTAGCGATCGATTCTACTTCTTTGAGAAGATCTATTTGCAAATCTCGGTCAGAAACACTGCTGCCGGTCTCGAGTAGTTTGAGGACGCTGTAATTCATCAGACGGGGATCTTTGGAGCTTTGAATGACTTCTTTAACCAACTTGATAGAGGAGCGGAAGCCGTCCGAATTCTTTTTTCTCAATTCGAGTAGCGAGTGATTCAAGAACAGATCGACAGCACCTACTTTGGCCGTAGTTTCAGTTCTCTTCTTTCCGATCTTTTTGGCGTTTTCAACTAAGGCGTCAATCGTCTCTTTTGGGAGTTCGATGATAAGTGTCGTCTTTAACATCAGTCCCAAAATTTTGGTCCGGTCCCAGGCCAGCGCTTCATCGCCCTCAAGCGCTTCTTGCGCGAATTCTACAATTAAAGCCTTTTGCTTCTCTTTCGATTTTTGAGCGAAACCGTCGAGCCTATCGCCCGTGGTTACTGTGTCATTAGCGGGAAGACGGAGGATTAGCACAACACTTTCGTTGGGGTCATAAATCGTGTCTTTGCGTCTAGTGATCGAAGCCAAAACATCTTTTACGCCTTTGGAATAATCAAACTCTTTCGCCTCGGAAGCTGTTCTCACGACCTCGCTTAGGGTGCTTAAGTAAGGAGCGGTAATTGGTTCTGCTACCGCTAGGCAACTCAACAACATGAACAAACACATCATTCGCATAGAGACCTCCGTTTGAAACGGCCGGACATTAGCACAAGCGGCGTCTGAGATTCTACGATTTAATGTTTGCTCATCCACCAGCTCATGAGCGCACCAATGATTCGATTTTTGTGGAAGAAAAAAGTAAAGGGACGAGAAATGCTTCTGCTAAGCAACTCGGCGAAGCGTGCTAAGGACCTACGGGCCCGGCCCTCCTCCGCGAAATATTCTACGTTTTAGCCCGGGTCGATATTCTTATTCATTCCCCGGCCTTTAACTTCGTGTGATTGGCTCCGTCCGGGCTTCAAATCCCGCTTGCGGACTATGAACATGCCTAAGGGCATGTTCATTTT
>JBBQIT010000030.1:0-16192 GCA_038325205.1 Bdellovibrionota bacterium | reverse complement strand
GTCGTAGGCGTAGGACATGCAGTCTTCGGCGGAGTTTCCATCGAGCTGGGCTTTGAAGGTTACCCAGGATCCAAAGGAAAGGGCGCTAAGCTTAAGACCGGAATTTCCTAATCGACGATATTCCATGTGAAGCCTCCGACGGCCTTTTCACCACACTTTATGAATAGCGGCAACACAGAGTTCAGAGCGTTGGAGCGGCTCTAATGTTCGGTTCCCAAAGCGGGATACACACTCTTACTTCGATCATCATCGATCGGTGCCGAAGAGTGAACCGAGAAGAAGTTTCTTGCGACGACTACATTACCTTGCCGACTACTGAGCAATTCGATCGGTACTAAAGCTCCGGTCCGGCTTGGAAAGAATTGGGAGTTCCATACAATGAGAGCTCCCGGGGGAACTAACGTATCGAAGAGAAGATCCAAGACACAAGCCCTTCCGTCAGTATCATTGATGGGAGACTCTAAGGCGACCACCTTCGAAAAGGCGGCGAAGGCTTCTGCCACCGTCGTGGGTGCTTGCTCCGTCTCCGCCTCGGAGGGCAAAGCATACACCACTTCATAAATGGGTTTGATAAGCCCGTTGCCGAGATGAGGTTCAGCCGCGTTTCCTAAATGGCTCCAGAAAATCTGATCTTTCCAACGAACTCCGATCTTAGTTCCTGTCTGTCGAAAGTCGCGATTCATTTCCCATAAAATGGAGACGGTCGTTTTTTGATGGGCGACATAAGAGGAGTGGGTATTCATGCCAAGTGAAGCGAAAAGGACGGGGAAGTTTTGGCTCCCTCTGCTGTCGCTGAAAGCAGCCAGAATCGATTGATCCGTGCCTTGTCCCGTTTCGGCCCACGCCAAAAGAGTGGCGTTTACCTTAACAATATTAGCCGCGCAGGCGGCACTTGTGGTGTAGGCACGAGTCGCCCAAAGGGGCTCGGCCCCGAACACACTTAGACCCAGAAGACCAAAGAAGAGAGCGCGTTTAGTCATATTCCCCCCGGAATACTTTCGTTATTACACGACGCATCATTTGGTGCAATAGCGTCGATTGAGATCCTTTTGGAGAGCTCCCCTCGAGTGGTAAACTATGGAAACTCCACGAGGTCACTTCATGAAAATTTGGTTATTACTCGGAATTGGGTTTTCGGGAACGCTCTTTGCGGCGAACCAGACGGTTATCCTTTCAGGAATGGATACGGAAGAGCGGCACGAAAACGTAAGTCGCTTAGCTTACGAGTCGAGTAAAATTGCGGGGCGTGAAGTGCATGTGGCGGCTGGAGATGGAAAATGGAAGTTCGCAAAGCCCGAAGAGATGGGGCCGGCTAGGACAGAAAAAGAGGTCGAAGATCAGATTGCGGCGGCTGCCGCCAAATTAAAACCTGGGGACTCCCTCACCCTCTTCATCAATGATCATGGCACTCCCCCTTATGATGATTTGGACCCTCTCACTTCAGGATTCGTGATTGGCGGGCAGGCAGCAGTACAAGTCGCTTCGCACCCGCTCCCCAATCAGCTTCCCCTTTTGGCAACGGTCGCAGCAGGTAAAAAAGCTCCAGCCCCAGCGGTTCATCCCATCTCGCATGGAGACCCAGATCCCTTTTCCTTAGGGCTGAATGACCGGCCCGCTAACCCCTTCCTATCGCCCAAGCGGGATCCAGATTACGGAGGCTACGGGAACTCATACGATAAAAACTCGGGCCATGGAGGCGCGGGCAGCTCAAAGGATAAAACTCCGGTTAACGACGGGCTTGAGACAGAAGATCCCCACCATCCCTCCTCTGCCCATAAGATTACAAATGCCAAACTTTTAGAAATGCTAAAGAAACATGTTCCGGAGACTTCAAGAGTGAAATTAGTTGGCATTCAATGCTTTCCGGGAGGATTGCATTCTGTGGCGTTTGATCTGCCTAACGCGTGTGCCTCGACTTCCACCGACTTTAAGACCGCCACTAATTCGCTGCCTGATTATAATTACTACGGCAAAGGCTTTTGGGAAGAGTTCAAGAATCAACACAACGATTTGGATAAGGACTCAAAGACTAGTCTTTTTGAGGCACATTTGTCCGGGGCGGCGTCAGACATCTATAACGACGGAGCCGCGACGCTTTCCTCTTCAGACTACATCAACTACGTGCTGCACGAAGGGCCTTACTCCGCTTTAAAAGATGAGGGCAAACTGGCTTTACAGGGAACTAAAGGCGAGACAGGAGCCAGGCAGGAAGACGGTCTCTCTCGCAAAAAAACGGAAGACCATGTGGTCGAACCTAAGGAACGTCTGAGTGGTGGGCAGCACTATGAGCTTAAGGCAGTTCCCGCAGCACTCGCCGCTTTAGATAAAACGATCGAAGATTTGAAAGTAGAGATGACGAGCGGGAAATCCTTAGAATCTCTTGTGCCCAAATCGGTCGCCGAATTAATTAAGACCCGATTATCCAGTTGGGAAAAAGATAGGGATCAGATCAAAGTCGGCCTGGAAACCTACAATAATGAGTACGAAGCCCTAAAAAAGGAATGGAGTAGCAGAACGTTCGAGGATCAAGTTACCGCTGTAGATCGTTTTCACTTTCAAACTAAACTTGAGGACTTGAATCAGGACGCGAGTGAGCGGCTGTGGCCCTTAGTGACCAAATATTCGGTTCCTTTTAAGCAGCTTTCCAAACTAGATCGCTTTGCGGCAAAAGCAACCGATGAACAAAAGAAAAAATTTAAAGCACTTCTTTTGTGCGAAACGGAGCCTCTATGAAACTCTTTTTTCTTTTGAGCCTTCTTTTTTCTTTTTGCGTATTCGGAGCGTCAGACTCGGACAGTTATTCGAGTGTTGCTAAGTGCGGTATTTATAAAGCTGAGGGGCTTCTCGAAAAAAGAGGGGGAAAAAAGCCCTACGTGGTCCTGTTAACCGATAAAGGGACAGAATCTGAAGTGACTTTTTACTTGGGTAAATACGATGAGAAGTACAAAAATTATATTTCTACCAACGTAGCGACCCTCATTGAAGTCAAAAAGGTCTGTCTTTATCACTGCAAGGCCAAGCTAACCAAATTGGTGAAGTTTCTATCTCCCTTCGACCAACCTGCTTCTTTTGTCTACCCCATTCCGAAACCTATTATTGATGTAGCTTGCGCGAATTAATTCCAGGAAGTTCCTCGGCAAATGATTTGGCCAATTCTTCAAAACGGCTAAGGGCCGTCTCTTTTCGCGCTTGGTCTTCACTCTCAAGACCGTCCGCAAGTTCTCGCCATTTTGAGGACTGTAGAAGGTGGGTATGGATCGATTGGCAGAAGATGTCTGCCCACGTGGGTTGGCTGTATGTAAAATTTAATGAGATCGAGTCTTCCTCGGTTGCCGTCTCGTGCCAGTACCCGCGCGGGACAAAAAGTACGCTACCGGGCTCCAAAATAAATTCTAAACTATCGCTAGGAAGTTCATCTAAGAGCTGGGCGTGACATTGTTGTTCCAAAGTAACGCCTATCTCTCCGCTTTGGCTGGTGTACCTATCGGTCGGGAAGTCGACGGAAGTATTTGGCGCAAGCCACCATCGTTTCACTCCTTTGATCTGGATCACGAAATTGGCGTTGGCATCGAAGTGAAGCCTCGTACGTCCTCCTGCAGGGGTGGCGTAAGAGATCGCGCGAGATCGCGTAAGTGAATTTTCCGAACCGACGGGAAGTCCTAAGTCGGATCGTACGGCCTCAAGCCCTGAGGCAATAGCCGGACTTTGGGTCTGCATGGAATCAAAGACTAACGTCATTTGGTTTCGATAACCCTTCATGGCGTCAGTGGGGTCGAGAAGCACCGAGCTGTATTCATCGTCAAAATCGGGGAGACAGGCCCGGACTTTTAAGCTGCGGGCCTCGATTAGCGCTTGGACATCTTGAAGTTGGGGGAGCTCGAAAATAGCCTCCAATTTGTTCGGTTGAGGGGGAATAAAGAGGGGCTTTTGGGGCCAGTAGGACTTAAAAAAATCGGAGGGCGTTATCGGCTGCAAAAGCGCCTTAAGATCGATGGCTTTCATGCTCAACCCTTAGCGGTATTAGTCGACGATTTCAATCCTACTTTGTAACCATTCAGCTCCGACAACGGCATCGTCCATAACCCATCGCTCTCTTCGTCATCCCCTGCGCGCGGGTGCTCATTTACTAGCGTGTAAACTCCGCTCCCGTGCTCGTGGATTCCTCGATATCGACGGCTTCTGAACGATGCTCTCAACTTTACTATCCGCGCCAACTGAATCGTTATCCTACTTGCGGTAAACCGAGAAGCACCTTAGGTTGGGGGAGCTTTGGACTTAACTACTCCCGTATTGATCCTAGCCCCGATGGAGGGCGTGACTGACTTCCCGATGAGGGCTTTGCTCTCAGAAACCGGTGCTTTCACCCGTTGTGTTTCTGAGTTTTTGCGAGTCAGCCATGAAGTCCCCCCGGCACATGTCTTTTTAAAGCATCTTCCCGAACTTAAAAATGCCTCAAAAACTCCTTCCGGCGTTCCTGTGCATTGTCAGTTATTGGGTGGTGATCCTGGACGCTTGGCGCTTTCTGCTCGGCGAGCCGTTGAGTTGGGCGCTGAGGGCATTGATCTTAACTTTGGATGTCCCGCTCCGACGGTAAATCGGCATGACGGCGGAGCCACCCTGCTTAAATATCCCACGCGCTTGCGGGGGATTGTGGAAGCGGTAAGGGCTGCCGTTCCCAAAGAAATCCCAGTATCGGCCAAATTACGTTTGGGATGGGATGACGCTTCTGCCATCCATGAAAATGCCGATCAAGCTGCCCTTGGGGGAGCCTCTTGGATTACGATTCACGGGCGAACTCGCATGCAGGGTTATGCCCCGCCTGCCGATTGGATATCGATTGGCATCGTTCGCAAGAGACTAAATATTCCCGTCGTCGCTAATGGAGACATCTGGTCCGTCGATGATTTCAAAAGATGCCGAGACATCACAGGCTCGAATCAATTCATGCTTGGAAGGGGAGCGTTAGCGGATCCAAGGCTTGCCGTTGCGGTCGCTAGAGAGATGGGAATCAAGGTCGACGAGACTTTTGCTTCGGAACCGGGCTCAGCCGCTGCGTGGATTCCGCTTCTCAAAAGATTTTCTTTTCTTTGTCAGGGATTCTTTCATGGCCAGGACTACGTTCCTCGCCGAATGAAACAATGGCTAAAGATGGCAAGCCTACGCGGCACCATCACTTGGTTCGACAGCATCAAACGCTGCCAAACCGAATCCGATTTCTTCGAAGCCCTCGCTACGATCCACTAATCGACTTTAATTTTGAAGCCTTTGACGACGGCACCTGTGGTGAGGGTGACGTAAAAACTTTCTATCGTTTTTTGTTTTTCTGCGGATTTGAGGTCGTCGGTGGAAAAGCCGGCGGCCTCAAAGTCTTTGATGGTCGGTAGTTGGGCTTTGGTTTCTCGAAAGCTCTTAATGAACTTTTTCATTCTACCGATGGTAAAAGCGTCTAGTTTCATAAAGAAAAGAGCGAGGCGAAAGTACCGCCTCGCTCCCTGATAATTATATTTTATTGATAGTGAACCGAGCAGCCGTACGATTTCGTGGCGGCAATCGTAACGGGCCTGGCCGGTGTGGCCATGGCTTCGTTTAATGCGGCTTCCACATAATTTTGAGACGTCTTCACATCTTCTTTTTCTGCCGTGGCTTTACTGTCGATAGCGCCGGCATAAATCAAAACACCTTTAGGATCGATGATGAACATGTGAGGGGTGGTTTTCGCTTGGTAGAGTTTGCCCAGGGTTCCCTTAGGGTCGAGCAAAATGCCGACTGACTCTGGCGATTTCTCATTTTTCAATTGGGCCAATGCGTGAGGGCCATCCTGGAAACCTTCTTTGCCTTTACCAGAGGACAAGACTTGAAACCACGCTACTCCTTTACCGGTAAATTCGCTTTGAAGGCCTTGCATTTTGTTCGAGTCGTATTGCTTTCGAACAAAAGGACAATCTTTGTTGTACCACTCGAGCACTACGAATTTGCCTTTGAGCGCAGAAAGCGTTTGCTTACTACCCGTGGCTGTGTCGGCGGTAAATTCTGGGGCCGGAGATCCGACGACAGGAGCAGCGGGCGCTACGTCTTTCGGAGTTACCGCCTTTTTGGCCGAAGTGACCGCGAACGCGGACGACGTAAGACATAAAAAGAGAAGACTACTTAGAGAAAGCGACATCTTTCGCATGTAAAGCTCCTTTAGGGTTACTGGGGCGACTGGGACGAAGTTTACGCCCGTAACTGACGAGGAGCAAGGGGAGGGGGAAAAACCTTACAGAGATTTAATAGCGTCCAAAACAATTCCCGGGCTTAAGACTTCGGGGAGCTGTTTTGGTTGAGCTTTAGGATCTTTGCCGTAAAGCAAATAGAACGGAACGCCGCTTCTTCCAAACGAAGCCAGAATATCCGTGATCGCGCTATCGCCGTTGGTCCAATCGGCTTTCATTCCGACGATTCCCAGCGCTTTAAACTGGTTTCTGACTTCCTCGGAACTGAAGACTACCTTTTCGTTTACCTGACAACTGACACACCAGGCGGCAGTGAAATCTAAAAAGACGGGAGTGCCTTTATCGTGCAGCTCCTTTAAACGAGCGGCAGAATATGGTTCCCATTGCATTCCATCGGTCGCCGAGTTTCGGCCTAGCGTACAAGGGGCCGCTTGTTTAGCTCCAGCGACTCCCAGATAGCCTCCTGAAATAAGAGCTAAAACGGCCGCGCCATAAGCTAGTCGATGCTTGTTTCCCGTCGAATGTTTATTTCTTCCGTATAGCCAAGCGGCAACGGCGAAGAATAAGAGGCCCATCAAAACTCTGAGCACTCCGTCCATTCCGGTTTGAAACCCAAACACCCAAATCAACCAAATGACCGTGGCAAATAGCGGGAAGGCCATAAACTGCTTTAGCGTCTCCATCCAACGTCCAGGGCGCGGTAGAAACCGAAGTAACTGAGGCGCGTAACTTAACGCCAAATAGGGAAACGCCATTCCCATTCCAAGACTTGTGAAAATCAAAATGGCTGATGTCGGAGGTTCCGTAAGCGCAAAACCTACCGCCGATCCCATGAAGGGGGCAGTGCAAGGAGTGGCTACTATCGTCGCTAAAACGCCCGAAAAGAAAGAGCCCGCGTACCCCGACTTAGAAGCTAACTTTCCTCCGACGCCACCCAGGCTTTCTCCGACTTCAAATACGCCCAAGAAACTCATTGCCATGAAAAAGAGGAGCGTGATCAGCGCCAAAAGAAAAAGAGGGGATTGTAACTGGAAGCCCCAACCCAGTTTTTCTCCACCAGCGCGCAATATAAGCAAAGCGCCCGCGAGCGTCCAGAAAGAGACCATGACTCCGAAAAAGAATGCCCAGCCGTGTTGGCGTAAATGATCTTTCGATTTGCCCGCCTGCTCGACAAAGCCCAGAATTTTTATCGAAAGAATGGGAAGGACGCAGGGCATTAAATTTAAAATAAGTCCGCCCAAAAAAGCAAAAGCTATCATCTGCCAAAGTACAGGATGAACGGCATTCATGGTGGTGACCTCGGAGTTTTTGGGGGAAGCGGCTTGGGGCTTATCGTCGGCGGATACGTCTACCCAGTAGGCTTCGCCAGATTTGTTCTTATCTGTAAAGAATACCAGCACTCCCTTCACTTGGTCCAATTTCGAAGGGATCTGCGTATCTCTTGTTAACGTGAGACGCGCCTCATGGGTATCGACCAACCACTCCTGGTCAGATGCATTTTCGAACTTTCCTGCTTCCGCTGGGAAAAAAACGGCTCGGGAAAGGGAGGGGAACGCATGCTCCACTCTAAAAATGACCTTGGTGTCATTGACGGAGAGCTTTACCGGATAAGGTGAGTTGGCTCCCGGAAGCTTTTGTCGCGTGGCTTCAAAGGCTTTGTGAAGGTTCGGCTCAAAGGAGTGCTTTTCGCCCACGGTTACTTCAAGGGTGACTTCGGCTTTGCCTGGGATGCAGATCTCCTTACAAACGAGCCAGCTCACTTTGGCCTTCAGCGGAAGCGCAGTGCCTACCTTCCAGGTAGAAGGCACGGTAATCGGCATCATTAGATAGGCTTCATTAGAATAGCCGTAGTTGACGAGAGGCGGGACCTCGATGCGCTCGGGCGTTGGCCAAGCGAACTCTCCTGCCGTGACCCCTTCGGGAAGAGTCCAAGTGATAGCGGGAGGAATTCCCGAATCACCCGGATTTTTCCAGTAAATGTGCCAGTGGGGCTGTATGCGAAAATGCAGGGCCGTCTGAAAAGTGGATCCGGGCTGAACGGAGGTGACTTCTGAAACCAGTTCGACCTTAGCCGGATGCCCGGAAAGTTCGCTTCCTGCCCACAGGGAGGCCGGCAAGAACATCCAAAGCATTACCCAAAGAATCCGTGCAGTAGTCATGCTGAAGAATTGTCTGCCTGATTTGGAATTTTGACAAGGCTACGCCTTGTGGGTTAACGGATTGGCTTAAGCAAATTGCCATGGGGAGGTTTAGATGGCTTACCGACTTTTGTTCGTCCTGGGTTTTATCGTCTTAGGTGCAGGTACCGGTCTCGGGAAAGATTTGAAAATTGATAAATACGCCTGTGGCGCCAATTCCACCCAAAATGCTCAGAAGGAAAAAACCATTGAGAGGGTTTGCTTAGGCCAAGTTAAAGACGCCAAGCAAGAATTTATTATTCTGGAAATGGTAGACGCATCCGAACGTGTTCTTGAAGTCGTTAAAAGTAAACGAACTGGCGTTAGCGAACAAGAATTTGGCGATGTTACCAACCACGAAAGCCTAGTCGAAGTAGACGAAGAATTGAAACAGCTCCCCAAGAAAGTTTCTAAAGCCACCGTGTGTACTACGTGGGAGTACAGCGACCGCAATACCCAAGTGCGCGGCCAAACGAGCGACAAAAAATCGTTCGATGCTTTCGTCGACTCCGATCGAATCGACGAAGTGAAAGGTCAAAAGTCGCTCGATACCTTTACGTGTCACGTGAGCGAGGCCGGAAAAAATATGGAAGTTAAGTTTGCCGTAAAGGACATGGCCTACAAACGATACGCTTTAGTAGATCTCAAGCCGGTCTTCGAAGGCGGACCGATCAGCATCACACCCAAAGAGATTAAGAAGGGGGTCGAGTCGACCTTGAACGCCTTAAATGCCCAGGGTGGGGCCATTGCGGTAGGGAAGACCCGACTCGTTCTGACCGGAGACGATGACGGGGTGACTTTGGTTCACTTCGTGCTTTTTAAGAACTCTGACTATAAACACGGTTATGTAAGAGTGAGTGTGGATACCCCGCCGGGAGCGAAAGATCCCAGTTGGTATGGCACCGTGATCTGTAACCGAATTAGTGAGTGATAGAAGTGTAAAAGCCCTGGCTGCCGAGGCAGACCAGGGCTTTTCTTTGTTTAAGACTAGAAAGTATAGCCGGCGCCGCCGGTAGTTCCGCCAGTAGCCCCTGTTCCCGCCGGAGTTCCCGCAGCTCCGCCGGCTCCCGTTACGCCAGTGGTCGGTAAAATGTTGGGGGCACAGCTCTGAACGACTTGCGGATTCCACTTTCGGGCGGCATCACACAATGCGAATTCCTGACCCGGAGCCGTGTTTAAAAGAAGTACGTCGGCTTTGCCTCGGCGTTGAAACCGTTGAACGATGCTGCTACCGGATTGCTTTGCTGCCATCCATGCCTTTACTTTATCCGCACCAAAATCATCGCTAAGGACTAAAACAACTTGCCCGTTTACGTGGGCCGGAGTCGACTTAGAGAAGTCGGCTACTGGATTTCCCGAAACGTTTCCCGGGACCCAACAGGCGGAGTTGGTTGAATTGACTTCAGACCAGTTTACTCCAGCTAGGCACGACTGATACTTGAACTGATTGATAGCGCACATTCCGGGGCCAGTGATATCGATGCTCCAGCCTTTGGCCAATTCCATGGAACAAGCCCAAGTCGGACCTTGTTGGCAAGGCTCTTGGAGAAACGCGCGGCACTGAGCATTGGCTCCGTTACCATCTAAACCCTGACCCCCAAAAGCGGGATTTTGTCCGCCAGCAAAGTTTTGGGGGAATCCGGCGTCTTGTCCGGCGACGACACAATGGCCAAATCCACCGAGTCCTGCCGACAGCGCAGGGTTAATGAAACTACTTCCCCCAAAACGTGAGAAGTTTCCGTGTAAGCCAAGGTTATTAAAGCCGCCGTTGTCACAAAGCGTGTTACCGAAGCCGCCGAAGCCGTTACCATTAAATTGGTTTTGCAAAGGCAGAAAAAATTGATTGTTATTGAAATTGCGATTGAAGCGTCTTGCTTGACGACGAGCAATTCGACGGTTCACCCCACCGAAAAACGGTCGGAAGAACCGAGCTTGCGCCGGCACTGAGGCCGTACACATCAAGAACACACCTAACGATACTAAAAATCTTTTCCCGAACAACATGAAACTCCCCTGCACACGTCTACGTTCATATGAGCTGCACGCAATTCAGTTGCAAGTGATGTACCAGTGACAATCTACGCACGCCTGTCGATGAAGACTGTTCGAGTACGGGAAAAATTCGAATATAGAGTTGGATCAGATGACAACGACGTGGGCAGGACTTTCTGTCATTGCCCTAAGCGAAGCAGTCCAATCTCGCCGCGAGGCTCCTTTCCACATCCCCCGCCATCTTGTGTTAAAATAATACTTTCCTGCCATTATCTTTGATGAACTCGGAAGAGAGATGCCAAATGGGCATACACGGAAATGTTCTAAGAAAGAATTCTCTCTCTTTGGCTGCAAAGTTTTATGGGTTTGCCACCACTCATCGTGGGGTGTTAGGTGGACTTTGTTCGCTCGCGCTGATCTATGCGCTCGCACTCGTTGCTTTAGCACCTGTTGGATTGAACTTCGATAGCTACCATTATTTCCAAATGGGAGTTAAACCGACCTTAAATGAGTTTCATCCCATTTTCTTTGGAATATGGCTTCGTTTATTGTCAAGAATTGCCAACGTGATGGGACCACGGAGTTTTGGAGGCGTTTACCTCTTTTTCAACTCCGGCGCATTGGCCCTTGTCCTGTATTCGTCCGGGTGTTTTTCTTTTCCAGCATGTGATACGCGGGGGATAAAGTCCAAACTTGGGTTGGGTTTTGCGGTGGTGCTTACCGTTGTTTGGCTCCCGGCCGTTTTCTTTATTCTCAATACCATTTCGAGTGAATTACTAACTTTTGGAATGCTCTCCCTCATCGCCATTCTCATCTCGGGATCAGGAAAGTCGAATTTGCTGAAGTGGGGTTTGTTGGTTGCCACGTCCGTGGCGGCCTATCAGACTCGCTATCAACTCATCATCATTCCCATGTGTTTTATCTTGATGGGCCTCATTTCATTCAGCGGGAAAGCTGCTTTTCGGCATGCCCGCTACCTTATGATGGGTGCCTCACTGGCGTTGATGCTGTTCTTTTCCGATTCCTTTTTAGCGATGGCACTTCCCAAGGGGACTCCCATTTCCCCCGTGCATTGGGGAGGAGGTATGGTGTCGCATTCAATTCAGTGCACGCTTCGCTGCCATATCACTCTCTTTGAGCGAGACTGCTCGAATCCAACGGACCGTAATTTCATTGAGACCGCCACTTGCAGCGATATGTTTCTAGGCCCTAACGCCCTCACCACCGCAACGGTGGGCCCCCGCTTTCACGATTACCTGCGACTTCTAGGACCTGCAAAGTTTGGACTTTGGCTCTTGAAGGCTCCGCTAGTTTATCTTTCTGATACCCATCCTATCGATGGGTGGAGCGTCAAGTATGCGGACCGGAATAACCGGGTGAGTCAGTTGTACCCCGAAGGAACCCAATTCTTTGAGCGGTACTTTGCCAAGGCGGAGTTAACGAATCCCAATCCCCTTTATTGGAGACTCTTCTCTTTTCTCGATCGTTTGGTTAGCTACCGCATCTACTATTGGGCCGCCGGTCTTATCGTAGTGACCTCGTGCTTCTTAGTGTTTGCTAGCCCAGACGCTTCCGTCCAATTTCTCTCGTGGACTGCGCTTCTCACGTTTCTTGTTTTCGCCTATGTGGCTCCCCATACTCCCATTCGCTATCTGATCCAAATTATGACGCCTGGCTTAGCGGCGCTGTGGAGATATCTCCTCAGTCCGTCCCAAACGAAGAATGATTCGGGAATTTAGGACCGTAAAGTTCCTAGGTGAGTTTTCCGATAAGGGTTTAGGAAACCTTTGGGAGTTTGGCTATGAAATTGAAGCTTCGGATAGAGACGAAGGGCAAAGACGCGGAGGTTTTGGAGTTGGATGGCAAAGACTCCTATTCTCTAGGCCGTACCAATGCCGACATCGTCATCGATGAATCAGCCTGCTCACGAGTCCATGCTTTGATTTTTACCGATAGTAAGGGCTGCAAGCTCAGAGATTTAGGAAGCCGCAACGGGACTTCTCTTGATGGAAAAAAAGTCGAGCTCGATGCGCTTCAAATAGGTTCGGTGATCAAGATTGGCGGTACTAAAATTTTCGTCGTAGAAGTCATGTTAGAAGGGGCCGTCGAAAATCCCAAACAAAGTGGTCCCGCTTCCTCTGTGCTTTTGGGTTGGCCACATGCTTTTCGAGCGATCCAAAAAGAGAAGATTGAGCCCTACGTAGACTTTATCGATGAAAAGGCTCGAAAGAAATCGGTTCGACTTCAAGAAATCGAGCTAAAGAAGAAGAAAAAGAAAATTGGCTAGTCTCTTTCGCCCCGACGAATCCCCGACCGTTGCAGCGCTAGTACGATAGTCGTTAGCTTCTGGCCTAAGCCTATCGAAACAAACAGACCCGCACTTCCGCCTCCAATTAAAGAGCACACCATGACTTTAAACAGCGTCACCCCTGCGCCTGAAAACTCAGCTCCCATTAAAAGTGAGATCACAGCGGCGAAGAGGGGAATAAAGCCGGTAAGTAAGGAGAAGAATTTCACATAGCCCAAAGTCTTTACCAAATCTTTCATGGCTAATTCGTGGATATCCGCTTCCCCTTCGACAAAGCGAAGGTAGAGATTGTGGCAGACAATTTTTTGGTGGACTAAGTAGGAGTAGGAGGAGGCAATGAGCCAACTCAAGAAAAAACACAGTCCCAGTTGGATAGCTGCCGTAAGAGGAATCGGGCCTCCCAAAAGATGAATCATGGCCGGATAAACTACGATGCAGGGGAGCCATCCTAGCGTCGATACCACCAAACCCCAGCGAGGAACTTTAACGAGCTCTTCGCGAGCACGCTTTCGCTTCGCGGGTTCGCTCAAAAAGCAGTCGGGAGAACTTAGCAAAGGAAGAATCTTATAAAGAGCCACTACCCAAACCATCGTTAGCAGCGATTGAAGAGCGGGGAGAAAGTACAGGTTTAATTGGCGAAAGACTGCGGCCTGTTCGGGAGTAAAAGAAGAGGCTGCTATCTTCGAGTTGTAGAAGACCGCTACCAAAGTAGCAAACGTTTGAGGAATGGCTCCCCAAAGAGTTAGTGCCAGCAAAGGACGTTTCTGGGACGTCTTGGAAATAAGATCTTCCGCAGGAAACGTTCTGACGATGCGAATCACTTGTCGACATCCTCGAAGCGCCTGCGCTAGTTCTCCGGCTCGTTGAAAACGGGCCGCTGGGTCGGCGGCTGTCGCCCGCTCCAGTACCCACTTGGTTCCTTGGCTAATATTCACCGATTGCAAAGCTTCTTTTAACACTTTTCCTAAGGAGTAGATGTCGGCGGGGCGGCCGACTTTTCCGACGAGTTCTTCAGGATTGGGGTTGGTAAAAACGGCCTGTTGTTCCGGAGCCATGTACTCTATCGTCCCGCCGATTCGTTCCAGCGAGGTTGATAGCGTTTGCTTGGTATTGATCGAGACATTGAAATCAGAGAGGTAAGGTTTTCCGTGCGCCGTTAACAGAATATTGGCGGGCTTCACATCGAGATGAAGAATGTCCCGCTCGTGGGCAAAGTCTAACGCCAATGCGATCTGTTCTCCGATCCAGAGCATGGCCTCTTCAAAGGCCAAACTTTTGAAAGCCTCCCGCTCGGCTATCACATCGGGAGAAAACGAGTTCTTCTGACAAAGGTCTCTCACCACTTCTAGAACACCGGACGCCGTAGGATCGCCTGCCCTGGGGACCGCGTTCATCTGTTTTAGAATTCCGTCTAGGTTTGCCCCTTCGATGTACTGCATGTTGATCACGAGAATGCCTTTGCGGGCGATACGTTCGGAGGAATAGACCTTCACAATGCTGTCGTGCTCTAGGCCGGCCAGAGTGCGATCCTCTTCTCCTAAATCTCGGGATACTTTGAGGGCGACCAAGCGATCTAAGGAGACTTCTTGTGCGAGATAGACGTCGGCGAAGGCCCCTTTGCCCAAATGGCGGAGGATCACAAAGTCCAAAATCTTCTGTCCGGGGCCCAGAAGAGCTCGAATGGGTGCGGCAGCGTGCCTTTTCGCTCCTTTAGCAGGGCGATGTCGCTTCTTCAGCGTGGATGTATTTCGTTTACCCATTGGATGTTAGAAAGTCCCCCAATCCCTCTTTTCGGAATAAAACGGGTTTCTATTCAGGGCGCGGACATGACTCAGCGCGAAATGAGGCTAACTCGTGCGTGAAAAGGTTTACAGTCAGCCCATAATGCTTTTAACTACACGCCAAAAGGAGCGAACATGTCGGAACAAGATTTAAAGGCGGAGCTAGAGAAACTACGAGCAGAGAATACTGCGCTTAAGAAAGTATCCTCTCGGGGGTTGTCTCTTAAGGTAAGCGCCAAAGGGGCGGTATCGGTTTACGGATTAGGACGATTTCCTGTGACTCTCTACAAAGAGCAATGGGGAAAACTTCTCGATATGGCGGATGATATTCGCACCTTCATCTCGGCCAACGATTCTCAATTAAAAGCCAAAGCGGCGCCTGGAGCTGCTCCAGAAGAGTAACGACGAATAGGCGAATTGTCCCAACGCTTCGTGACTGGGAACTTTAGGTAACTTCCTTTACGCTATTTCCCAACGAGTGAAGCTTTTTGAAAAGAAATTCGGAGTAGATTTTATATCTGCGGTTCCCGTGGAGCCGGGAGTCTATCGCTTTTTTTCTGAGAAAGGCGATATCCTTTACGTTGGAAAAGCCAAGAACCTCCGAAAGCGACTTACCCAATACCGAGATACTCGCCGCAGTCGCCGCCATCGAAAGATGAAAAAGATTGTAAACGAGGCCGTTCGCTTGGAGTGGGAAGTCTTAGCTTCGGATTTCGATGCTTGCCTGCACGAATTGCGTTTGATTCAAAAGTTGAAACCGGAATTCAACGTCGCAGGCGCCTACACTTTTATGTACCCCTTCATCGGTATTCGGGTGAGGGAAGAGGTATCGTTCTGTTTTACGACCCAGCCCCAAAGTTTTACCGATTTTCAGATGTATGGTGCCTTCCGATCCCGAGAAACGGCGGGGGAGGCTTTCTTCTCATTGGTGAGGCTTCTCGAATTCATCGGCCATAAGCGCAAACCCTCTTCGAAAGAGACGATTCCCGACTACTCTTATCTGTTTCACTTCAGAAAATTGCCTATGGAGTGGCTTGCCTCCTGGGATCAGTTTTTTAGAGGGAGCTCTAAAGACGTGTTGGAAGAGCTCATTTTAAAACTCTTGCAGAACGCAGGGGCCAGGGCCAAAGCGGGTGACATCCAAGACGATGTGAACGCGCTTAAGCGCTTCTGGAGAATAGAGGCCAAACCCTTGGCCTTGGCCATCGCCGCCACAGGCTATGGCAGTTACCCAGTAGCTCAAAACGAGCGGGATCCGCTTTTTCTTTCCTATCGGGTAGAACGCGAATAGAATTTTGGTCGTGAAATACAAGATATTAGCCATCGTGATGCCGCTGGTGATCGCATTCGACCAATGGACAAAACATCAAATTCTGAAGCATTTTCTACTCAACCAATCGCGGCCCATCATAAACGGCATCTTTAATTTTACGTATGTCAGAAATTCGGGAGCCGCGTTTAGCTTTCTCAACGACGCGCCGGCCTGGTTTAGGCGCCCCTTCTTTATCATCGTCCCAATGATAATCCTTTCGATTCTCACGTACCTGTTTGTGAAAGCCCCGGCTCATAAGAAGTGGGTAGCTCTCGCTTTTAGTTTAATTGCCGGAGGCGCAGTCGGAAATATTATCGATCGCCTTCGTTTCGGTTACGTGGTCGACTTTCTCCACTTTTACTGGCACCAGTACTACTGGCCTATGTTTAATATCACCGATTCTTGCATCG
>JBBQIT010000029.1:0-16512 GCA_038325205.1 Bdellovibrionota bacterium | reverse complement strand
CACGAAACGAGTGGAAGTTCGGGGGCACTGCCTCCCTAACGACCTTTCCGACCTGATAAAGAGTGCGAAGTCGTCGCTTTTGATTGTGGACGTGGAAGGGATGGAAGAGGAACTTTTAGATCCGCAACTAGTCTCCAACTTAAGCCAATCAACGATAGTTGTAGAGATTCACGATTTTATCGATCGTACTTTAGGCGGGCGAATTATTTCGCGTTTCTCTAAGACTCATTCTCTGGAAGAAATCTGGACCGAAGATAGAGTTTTTAAAGATTTTCCGTTTTGCGAAAAATTAGATCACGCTCAATTTTCGGAAAAAGAGGTTTTGTCGGTCATGAGCGAAAACAGGCCCGAGCCCATGCGTTGGTTTTATCTTCGACCATTAATTATAGAAGGCAGCCACCTATGAAACCCAGTGCTAAGGCAACTGTGGTAACCGAGGCCCCCGAAGCAGTTAGTGCGAGAGTTATACGAACTGCCCTCGAATCATTGTTGCAGACACAATCCACCGTTCAAATAGTTCAAGTGGGAGCCCACATAGGGGATACCTTCAATGATCCTTTGAATGAGTTCTTGCGCATACACGCGAGCGGTCCCAATCCCCGAGTGAGTGCGCTTTTGATTGAACCAGTGCCGTTCCTGTTTAAGAAGCTCGTTGAAACTTACCGAGGCTATCGGAATGTCGTATTGGAAAACGTGGCGATCTCAGACCGAGACGGAATTGCGGACTTCTACTGCCTTCCCGAAAATATCCGCCCAGCCGAGCTAGGGCTCCCCGAGTGGATCGATCAATTAGGTTCGTTACGCTCCGATCGCATGACTAAGCTATGGGACCGCTATGAGTCTAAACACCATAGTGCCGCAAAACAGGTTCAAGAGTTTTACTTGAAGCATCGGATTACAAAAAGTGTTCAATGCATGACCCTTGAAAATGTTTTAGCAAAGCATTCAATCATCAACATTGACCTATTGAATCTAGATACGGAAGGCCACGACTTTGCGATTCTCAAAACAATAAATTTCAAACAAATAAAGCCTACCTTCATTAACTATGAGCGAGTTCTGCTTTTTGAAGAGGAACCAAAGTGTCGGAAGCTCCTCGTCAACGTTGGGTACGAACTAGGCGACTACGGCCAGGATACTTTTTGCACCAGAACCGATTTTCAAGCGGTCCCCTTTCTTCCTCTACAATCGTCGCCTGAGCTTTGGCAAATGCACCCTCATGAAAAGTTGGTGCTTCATTCCCTAGTGACCCTCGCTAAACCGGGGGTCGCGTTAGAGATAGGAAGCCACCGGGGCGAAAGTCTCAAGCTCTTATCTGAGCACTGCCAAAAGAAAGCCTATTCGATAGATATAGATCCTGATGTTAAAAAGCATATTTCGTCTGGCCTTCAGAAGATAGAATTCCGTACGGGATATTCGTCAGAGTTGATTCCAAAAACTCTCGCGGAAATAGATCGAAATAAAGAGGAGCTCGGCCTCATATTGCTGGATGGGGACCATTCCACAAGCGGGGTTCGCGAAGATCTTAAGGCCATTCTTAAATACGAGCCGAAGCGCCCGCTTTATTTAGTGATGCACGATAGTTTTAACCCCGACTGTCGCCGGGGAATTTTGGAAGCGCCCTGGAAAACCTCCGAGTTCGTACATTACCTTGAAATTGATTTTGCTCCGGGTTGGTTTTATCCCAAAGCACTGGGTTATGCGGGCTCTAAATCTTTGTGGGGAGGCTTTGCTCTAGCCGTACTATTGCCATACAAGCGATCAGGCGACTTAGCCATTCGGCAGTCACAAAAAGAGCTTTTTGACACGGGCGTCCTCAATTCAGGACACGCCTCCCGTCGGCAACGTATCGTTGCCGCGCTTAACAGTATTAAGAATGTTTTTTCACGTCGCGGTTAGGACATCAGGAAGGGCGGCGCCCTAACCGTTCGTTCGTCGCTAGTGGCTGGGCATTGTTACCGAGCCGCTCACCTGCGGTGACACGTTTCCCTTCGCATCGTACGCGCAAACAGAAACATAGAATGTCCTGTTCGGATCCATTCCGCTTCTCGAATAGGTTTCGTTTAGCCCGATTTGGATTCCGTTCGAACAGACGGGCGCCGCAGGTCCGACTCCGAACGCGATCCAGAAGCCTTTGGTGTTTCTACCTCCCGACGTCCAGGAAGCCGTTAGCTGTGTACTCGAATCTGCCGATACAAACAGATCAGTGGGAGCGGGTGGAGCGTTTCCGCCATTGTTTCCTGGCATGGTGACGGTGCCGCTGACTTGACCCGAAACATTTCCCTCGGAGTCATAAGCGCAAACCGAGACGGTAAATGTGGCGTTCGGATTCATTCCCGTTCGTGTGTAACTGGTCTTGGACCCGATCTGGATTCCATTCGAGCATGTCGGGATCGTGTTGCCCGCTGCGAATGCGATCCAAAAGCCCACGGTATTACCGCCCCCCGACCTCCATGAAGTGGAAAGCTGCGTGCTAGAATCAGCCCATACATTCATGTTGTAGGGCGCTGGTGGAGCCTGTCCCAAATTACCGGGCATAGTGACCGTGCCGTTCACCGCATCGGACACATTTCCGTCGGCGTCATAGGCGCAGACACTGACGGTAAATGTCCCACTCGGATTCATTCCCGTGCGAGTGTAGCTTTCATTCAAACCAATTCGAATTCCGTTTGAGCAGATCGGGATGGTGTTTCCCGGGGCAAAGGCGATCCAGAATCCTGCGGTACTTGCTCCGCCAGAAATCCAAGAGGCCGTGAGCTGGGTACTCGAGTCGGCCCACACGTTCATATTGTAGGGCGCGGGAGGAGGAAAACCCGAGTTGGCTAATGTCGTTTGGGTGGCGTTAACGTTGGTGGATACCTTTCCGTGAGCGTCGTAGGCGCAGACCGTGACGGTATAGGTCGAGTTCGGCGAAAGATCCGACCGCGTGTAAGACTCAACGAGTCCCAATTTAATTCCCTTCTTGCAGTCCGTCGGACTGACGCCGGCAGCGAAGGCTAAGTAAAATCCCACGGTGTCTCCGCCTCCAGAAGTCCACGAGATGGTAAATTGCTGGTTGGAATCTGCTGAAATGAAGAGATTCAACGGAGCAGGAAGTCCATGCACGGGCCCGTTCGGATCGATGATGACAACCTCACTCCTTAGATTCGAAGACAGGAACGTAAAGAGAAGAATGCTTAACAAGCCGCGCCAGTTTGGTCTGGAAATCAAAGCTGAATTTCTTTTCATCATCAGGCCCCTATTTTTTTGTATTGAGTCGAAAGACTCCCCCACTTAGCGAAATTTGCACTAACCGTGCCGGAGAGAAGAGGGGTTTTAAGGCTGTAGCGGCGCTCAGGGCCGGAGACAAACGGAAACCTCCCGAGAAAATTTTACCTGGTTGAGCGTCGTGGAATGGGCAGTTTAGTGAGTTTTGGGCTGCTTTCGGAGAGAGCGCCCCTGCTGCCTGATGCGCGTCAAACCACTCAGGAAGGAATGGGCCATTTTGCACAATGAGTGTGGTTTGCCTAAAAGCTCCAAACCGTTCCCTCGGGCAACTCCACCGGGCGGATCCGATCAGGCTGGCGTTCGGCGGGAGTTTGGTCCGCGTTCTCAGATTTCAGCAGCAACTCGATATCCTTTAGGACCATGTCGGAGGCGGCAAAATAGCCGTGGCCGTGGCGGAGCGAAGAGGCGTTCACCGCGTTCACATCGATAGTGTCGATCCCGCGAATGTACAGGGCAACCGCTCCGGCGCGCTCACTCCAGAGGTTGGCATACTTAGAGAGCCATATAGGAACGTCTTTAGTCGAGTGGTAGTAAGTCACCTTCTTAGCTAACGGAACCACGTCGGGCGCCATTCTATTGAAATCAGCGATAGCGACATCGGGTGCCGCCATGATGACGTTTTTAAACTGGATATTTTTCCCGGCGAGCAAAGTAATAGCGTGAAGGAATACGTCATTGCCCATGCTATGGACCACGATATCTACATTTCCGGCGCCTCTTCCCTTTGCGATCCCTTCGAGAAATTCGGCGAGGCCGGTAGCGGCTTTCGCGATGAGAGCGCGATCGTTGAGATACGCAAACACGAAACCATAGGAGGGCCAACTGAATGCCACGACCTGGTCTTTATAATCGACGTCTTCGGCCAGTTGTGCGGCTTGGTCAATGGCGGCTTCAAAGTTATTGTTGAAGCCGTGGATATAGACGAGTGTCCGCTTCTTGTGAAGGTGAGGCCCATCGTAAAACTCTTGCGACCCATGGACGGTCATCTTCTCAATCTTGAAAGTGTTGTTGGTAGTGAGGCTCCAGAAGTTAGCATGCTCCAGAGTACCTTCGGCGTGAACCTGACCCGGATAACTGACAAGGCACGTGCCAAAGCTTAATTTATCGGGCAGTTGATGCCCCACTGTTCTATAACGCGCGGGGGTTTGTTCGTTGGAAAGAGCCTTTCGATTGGTTCCGAAAGTGACGGTCCTCAATTGGTTAACGTGTTTTTTTCGTAGCGCGAGTTTGTACTGAACTCTGCCCGCTGCGGATGTGTTTGGCTGCAACGCCAGGGACGCCATGAGATTCATCGCGTCGTCTTCCTTCGCGTCCGCATCCTCTTCCAACTTTTTTATCGCTGAGAAAATGGCTCTCACGGGATGGGGGGCGGTTACTTCCGATGCAGGTTTTTCCTTGGCCCGAAGATTCCGCATTTGGAGGGCTTGTCGATAATCCTCTTCAAGCCCCAGATTAGCCACGGTCCCGCTGTTATCTTTGTAAAGAACATAGATCGGCGTGGGAAGTACAAATAACGTTGGAGATCCTTCGGTGAGTTTTTGTTTGGGGTCGAAGGCTCTTATCTTGTAGGCCACTCGATGAAAACCCGGCTTGAGCTCATATCGCTTTAGTGGCACTTGAAACTCGATGTTGCTAATTAGCTCCGAGCCACTTTGTGTCCAGGTTATCTCTGCAAAAGATGCCACGGTACCCAATTCGCGAATCTTGGTGCCATCCGCGCTCTCAATTTCATAGAGTGACGTGATAAACGACGGTTTATGATCTTCCAGCGCTATCGCGACTTCGAGTTCAACTAGATCGCTGTTCTGAGCATCTCCCAACTTCTGGCGAACACTCGCGGAGCGCACTTCGATAGAAAGGGTAGATTGGCTGAGTAGTCCCGCCAATAAGATAAAGATCCCATAGCGGAGTTCGAATTTATTCATTGAATCCCTCAATTAAGAGGCAGACTCATACCACAAATGAAGGCCTCATCTCAATCGGCGTGTTCCTCAAAAAGGTGCTGTAAAATGTCACTTCCGTCGGTTTTAAGGTTGTGAATTCACACTGTTTATTAAAGGCATACCAGGACTCAGCTTCTTTCCGTCTCCCTTTACGGGCAGAAGCCAAGTCGCTCCTGCTCCTCGCCATGGCAGCGCCGCTGTCACTTCTTAAACGTAAGCTCTCCCAAATTCGGAATCGTAATTAGGACTGGCTGATCCTCGGATTCCCCTTTTACCGTGAACATGGAACCAAGGCGTCCGTTCTCGAAGACATCCATGAAATTTACAATCCACTTACCCTCTCGCGTGTAGTCCTCGGTGTAGAGCACGTTATCCAAAAAAGAACAGGTCTTACTTTGATCATTCGAACAGGGGGCGGTCTTTGTCACACCGTGGTCACAGCCCCAATCGAAATTGCAACCTGCGATGCGTGTCGTCGTTCCCGCGGTCTCGACCAATACAAATTTCACTTCGAGGTTTCGACCCGAATGGTTTGGATCGGGAGCCTGAAAGGTTCCGTCTAGGAAGAGTCCCTTCGCCAACAGTGGCGAAGCGAACAAAGAAGATATAAGGACAAGGACAATGTTGAGTTTGGCTATCATGGTATGCCTCCTGATTACATTATCCCTGTGCAGAGATTATTCAGGGACTGAATTAATTCGAACAGAATTGATGAAATAAATTCTAGGATCGGCGCGCCAAGCCTGGCGGTCAGGTGTGGGATAGTGCTCATCACTGAATTTATCGTTAAGCCGGCTCACCCAAAAAAGAGAGGATTAACTCCATCGGAGCGACACTGAACGCGGCTTACTGGGTAAGACTTTCCAGCCGCTTTAGCGACCTTGTCTGTGATCGGGAAGTATCACGGATTAAATTTTGTCAGACACTGGAAATGTCGCACGCCAAACGCGGATTCGTAGCTGCAGCTGATTCCAAATAGGCCACTCGAAGCTCGATAGGTTAGGCCATCCAATGAAAGTCCCAACTTATCGTTTATAAATTCCGCTCCATTTGCGAATACGTGAGTTCCGATCTGTACCCCTTGAATTCGGCAAGTATATGTCTGGCGACTAGGAACCGATTCGCAAGTTAGAGGTGTTTGACTGGAATAATTCAGTGAGCGCAGTTCTCGCACGGTAACTGCGATTTCTTTTCCTCCCGAGGTTCCGAATCCCTCTTGACCACCACCTACGCAGGGAATGATAGCCTCACCCGTTCCTTCGCAACCTATTTCGTTCAGCTCGAATATAACATTTTTCCCTTCGGGGATCTGACCGTAGGGCTGGCTACTGATCGGTAAAAACTCGAATAGCTCTTTAGCTTCACTTCCGAAAAGATAGAGAGTGTTGCCCTGAAGTGAATTAGTCTGTTGCTTGGCATTAGCGGACAGTGAAATGAAAAGTCCTAGCACTGAAATAAAAAGCAAATTCATTTTCTAACTCCTTCTTTGTTTGCGCTTTCCAATCGCAAGCGTCATCTAAGAAGGCATGATCTATTAGGCGGCCAGTTCTTTACCATCTAAAATTTTCTAAACCATCAATTAAGTTCTGCTTAACAAGGGTAGGGAGGCCCTTCGAAACATCTGCGCCATTCGATTACCCAAACTTACCGGTTCGTTTAAAGAGCCTTACGTTGTAAGTCCAAGCGAGATGATAAAGGATGGCGAATAAGGGGTGCAATTCCTGCAAGCCTCCAAACTTCATCTGTCCTAAGGAGATTTCTATTATGAAGATATTTTTTCCAAGAACGAAATTCTATTTTGCCTTCGCGGCGCTAATCTACGGTCTAGCGGCATTTCAAGTTCAAGCGGCCCAAGTCGCGCAGCAGTTTGTTCAAGGAACGATCGATCTTCAAAATGACACGGTTACTATTCCGCTCTATCAGGGTTCGCTTCGGGATGGTCGAAAAGTTTGGTATGTCATTACGGACGTCAGTACTCGTTCGGAAGCGCAACGCCTTGGCGTTGCTTACGCCCCTGAACTTACCAATGCCGCGGGAGCCAAGGGCACTCGACAAGCCTCCATGGGAACCAGCGGGGCACTCGTGTTTTCCTCAGGAACTGTAAATTTTTCTCAGGACCGTATTCTCGTACCTGGAATGGCCCCCAATTTTTTCCCTCCGGCGAAGACAATTCCTGGATCGGTAGGCGACCAAGATTATAGTCCTTTTGTAAAAGTGGAGACGGCAGACGGCCTAGTGGTCTACAACGCTCCGATGGTGGCTTTCAATGTAGGGGGAGATGCGATTAATTTCTGTGACGGTAGCGTTGATCACTCCCTCGTTCACGACAAAGTGGTCGCTATTTGCCCGGCTTCGGGTTTAGTGACCGTTCACCTGAGTCACGGTTTTGCGAGTGGTCACGAGGTCGTCTATGTAAGTTTCGATTCAGACGTTGCCCTCGCCGCGACCATGGAGTCTTCGACTTTGGCTCCATCGCTTACTACTTTACGAGGTACGGGAAGTGAACTTGATATTTACGCGATTGTGAACGGAGAGACGGGACGAGAAAATATCAAACGCCAGGGGTTCAATAGTTTTTTGCGTGGCGACGGATCACCTCTCAATGTCGTCGAGGCCATCCCTTCGAATAACACCGGTTACAGTCCGCTGTGGAATCTGAATGTGGGCGTGTGGAGCAACATGGCGATTCAAAGTGGAAGACGTTCGAAGTTAACAAGTGAAAGTGAGTTTCTTTCCGCAGCCATGTCGGGCGATCTCACTGGCCCCGGGGGTGGAATGTTCGGTCCCGTCGGGATTTTTGTGAACTGCCCGGTGGTCGCTCGACTAGCCAACTGAGCTACTCTAAAAATCAGGTAACTCTTCGGGGAGAGATTATCCGTCACCAGCGGAATAACCTCTCCCCTTTCCATTTTACGCGCCGCTACCGAGTCAAAATTGACTTGTCCCCTACCTAAGTGGATATTTGAATCGCGGGGAGGGGGTGCCTTGGAGCAAAATGAAGTTCCTGGTCTTATCGACCAACTTAAGAAACTCTGGATGCTCAATCTGGTGGTTCGATACGGAAGTTTTCAACAGGCCGCAGTTCAGGCGAGAGTCACGCGATCGGCCATTTCTCAAACTATTTCGCATCTCGAACAGTTGCACGGCAAATCCCTTCTCATCAGAGAACGGGGTGACGTCAAACCCACACCCTACGGTCAAAAGATACTTGAACAGGCAAGGCCCGTACTGGACTCGCTCAAAGACTTGCATCACAGCGAAGTGAGTGAAGGTGTTCCCCAAATTGACCGGCTCGATATTGGGGCTTTTGAAAGTCTCGCGATCCATATCATGCCTAAGCTACTCGAGCGATTGGAGACAAAGTGCCCGGGAATTCGTATTACGATAAGGGTAGGACGAAGCGGAAAGTTAGCCACGCTCGTTCGTAAAGGCGAACTTCGCATCGCAATCGTCGTCGAAAATGATCTCTTGCGAGGACTAAATTCGATCCCGTTAATCTCCGATAGGTTGGGTCTGTATGTTTCAAATAAGCTTGCCGCAAAAATTCAATTGGCAAAGGCGATGGAACGTCTACCTGTGGGCGGTATGACCAGCGGGCCGGACGGATTGCCTAGCTACTACTCAAAGTTTTTAAAAGGAACGGACCTCTCTCGTAAAGTCACTTTTTTGAGCGACAGCTTCGAAACTGTTTTGGCGGCAACGACACATGGTTCGATCATCGGAATACTTCCCCAACTCGTGGCATTTAGGTCAAAGGAACCTTTAGTGGAGGTAACACCTGAACCCGCTAAAAGTCTCGGACGTCACGACATCTGTTTGATCAGTCAAAAAAACTGTGAACCGAGGGAAAACGAATTTTTGGCCAAGGAGATTCGCGCGTTGCTTTGAGGAAGTAACGGTCGTCTCACGACACTTTTTCCACAAAATGATGAGGGAACCCGGAGCGAGGACGATCCGCGAGATTTACAGAGTCCTTTAAAGAGATGTCATTTTTTTGAAATTTGAGGTCTTTTCGCGGGGAGTTGACGCTTTTTCCTGCGCCAGTCCTGAAAAAGAAGAAGGGCTCCGACGACTTCTCCGCCGAGAGCATAGGGATTAAGTTTGGCAGCCAGATGATCTTTCATCGAATGAAAGGGAAGCGCATAAAAGTGGGCGCCTAGGAGCGGAAAGAACGCCGCCAAAAGAGTGGATGATCTCATCGGGTCGAAGAGATCCCCGATAAAATCTAAAACAAAATGCGTCAGTAATCCCAAAACTAGAGCTTTGGCTTTTGGGGAACCACGCCACGCAAAGATTCCAATCAGTCCCACCAATAGAAAAGTATGACCGACGGTTCGAGTTCCACTGATCAATCCTAAATCAGCTCCCGAGCGACCCGTGATTGCAACGAAAGCGTAGTAGAGCGGCTTATCGATAAGATCGGGAAGCACCGTTCCCAAGACAAGCCAACCCACCGGAAGTTTTGCACTCCAGGGTTTAGCCATTCGCTTTCCAATGCCGATGTGACCAAGAAAGATCATAGGTCCATCATAACATCTTCAAGACACCACTAAGGTTTTCGAAAGACTACTGACGGAGAAGCTTGTTCTGTCGGGTAAAGGACGACTTCTTGAATATTGACGTGAGCCGGGCGATTCACGGTCCACGCGATGGTTTCGGCGATGTCCTCTGCAGTAAGGGGTGTCATGCCCTGGTAGACAGCGTCGGCGCGATCTAGATCTCCTTCGAACCGGACCAAACTAAAATCGGTCTTCACCATTCCAGGACTGATCTCGGTCACGCGAATCCCGGAACCCAACAGATCATAACGAAGCGTTTCTGAAATCGCGGACACCGCAGTCTTGGTGGCACAGTAGACGCTACCTTTGGGATATCTCCAGCGGCCGGCCACCGAGCCGAGATTAACGATGTGCCCCTTTTTATTCTGAATAAGAAACGGAACCACGGCGCGGGTCACATAAAGGAGCCCTTTGATATTGGTGTCAATCGTAACATCCCAATCATCTGTGTCGCCTTCCTGGAAAGTGGAAAGGCCTTTGGCCAGCCCGGCATTGTTGATGAGAACCGTGACCTGGCTAAGCAAGGCAGCCCTCTCCTCTGCGAATTTTTTAACCGCTTTACTATCCCGAACGTCGAGGACGTACTCGTGAACTTTTACTTGGTATTCCTTGTTCAACGAATCAGCCAAAGCGCGGAGACGATCCCCCCGCCGCGCTACCAATAAAAGTTCCTCGCCGGCTTTCGCGAAAATCCTCGCCGTGGCCTCTCCAATTCCCGCACTCGCTCCAGTAATTAAAATCATAGGCCATTTTTTACTCCCCGCTGCTTCGCTGGGCTAGGGAAAAAGGCCAAGATCCACCTCTAACGCAAAGCGCAAAATCCTCTTGTACGCCCTGGGGCAGTATGTTAGCGGTCAATATAAGCGTTCGAGAAAACATACATGGGGGGGAATATGCTGAATCTTTTCAGATTCATCGGCGCAAGCTTCGCTTGCGCCACTTTACTAATCGCAAACACTTCAGTCGCAGCCAAAGGATACTGGGTCTCGTTAAGCGTGGGAGCGGACTATGAGTCCAATTCTCCTTCGACCGAGTGTACGGTCACCTACATCGGCGAAAAACAGATCAAAGTTACCAAAAAGGTATCGGGCAAGTTTAACCACCTCATAAAGCAGGACGCAGAGCTATCTGAGACTGAGTTTGCGGCTCACTATCAGCAGGCGAAATCAGTACAAGCGGTCGGCTATCAAGGGGGACCGGTTGGTCCCACCATCGATTATCGAGCGGGCGTGGGAGAAGACAAACTCTTCATTCAACACATCAGCGAATTGAACGAGCAGGTCAACCGATCCCAGGGTTCTGATGAACTTCGCAGAGTGGCGCTTAAGACCTGCGTCAACTGAGCACGAACCCAATTTTGCAACGCTCCAGGGACGGGATCTGAGGGGTTCCGTCCCTACCCTAACCTTGGAATTTATTGGCCTTACTCTCGTTAACGGGGTATTTTACGAGCCAACTATTTTGAAGGTTTAGGGTATTTGGTGATCTCTTCGTTTGATCTAATTTTGGTGGGAGGGGGCCTGTCTAACGGGCTATTAGCTTTTGCCCTTTCCAAATTAAGACCCGAAATCTCGTTTCTCGTTTTGGAAAAAGAGAATCGTCTCGGAGGTTCCCACACCTGGTCGTTTCACCATTCCGATATTTTCCCAGATGGCTCATGGTTGCGACCTTTGATCTCAGCTTCTTGGGAAAGCCACGACGTTCAGTTTCCAGGATTTAATCGCGCTTTACCCTCTCCCTACTATTCCATCCGCTCAGAAGATTTTCATGAACGGTTAATGGAGAGGCTTAAAGACTCCATTCGTTTCGCAGTAGAAGTCAAAAGTATGGGCAACACCGAAGTGACTCTCGCTTCGGGGGAAGTGCTTACTGCAAAATGCGTCATTGATGGCAGAGGGTTTTCGGAACCCCCGAAGACTTCGTCGGGATATCAAAAATTTGTCGGTCTGGATGTAGAGCTGGAAGCGCCCCACGGACTCACGGGCCCAAGACTCATCGATGCGACATGCGCTCAAGAAGATGGATTTCGCTTCTTCTACGTGCTGCCTTGGAGTCCGACGAGCTGTCTCATCGAGGATACGCACTACAGCAACACCTCGGCGATCAACGTCGAGTATTATCGTGAACAGATTCTGAAATACGCTGCTTATCAGGGGTGGAAGGTAGCTCGCGAACTGCGCCAAGAGGTAGGCTCGCTTCCTATCCCCCTATTACGGACCTATGATTTCGATGCCGAAGGGCCGGTCAAACTCGGCGCTCGCGGTGGAATTTTCCATCCGACGACGGGCTATTCTCTTCCTGATGCCGTTAGAGTGATCAATCAGATCCTTCGCCTTCGTGACTTGAGTCCTAAGAGTATTAGAACTTCGGTGACCGACTACGAATCGTCGAGAAAAGTCTCTCGTGCGTTTTTTCGGTTTCTTAACCGAATGATGTTTATGGGATCTGAGCCTGAAAAGCGGTATCAGATCCTCCAAAGATTTTACCAATTGCCCAGTCCGCTCATTGAACGATTTTATGCGGGAAATACTTCGGGATGGGACGGTTTAAGAATTCTCGTAGGAAAGCCGCCGATCCCGATCCATCGGGCGGCGCTCGCCCTTCGGCAACCTAAGGTGATGCATGGCTGATTTGAAAGCGATAGAAGCGTTTCTTCCCGGTGATATCGCCGGTATTCTAGATTTGAAGCTAGGAAGTGGCGTGGATGATTTGCTCAGTACGCATCTCATTCGCCCGATCACCGAATTTCTCGATAGACCCGCCAAGGGCATTCGCGGGCAGATGGTTCAGATAGGTTACATTCTGGGCGGGGCAAAAGAAGGTAATCTAAGCTCCTCTCAAAAGGAAAGTTGCCGACGAGGATCCGAACTAGTCGAAGCCATTCACGCAGGATCCTTAGTCGTGGACGACATTCAAGACGACAGTAAGGTTCGTCGAGGAGCTCCTTCTCTTCACATGAAGCATGGAGTTCCCCTGGCGATTAATGCGGGTAACTGGCTCTATTTTTGGCCTCTAGAAAAACTAGAGGAATGGAATCTCGCTCCCGAGACAGAGCTCAGCATCCATAGAGCCTGCAACCGCGCTTTAGTGCGCGCCCATTTTGGTCAGGCGCTAGACATTGGAACGCCTATCGACCAGCTCCCCCAAGAGCGAATCTCCAGCGTCTGTCTGGCTTCGCTCGAATTAAAAACGGGCGCTCTCATGGGTTTAGCCACTTCTCTCGGCGCCATTCTAAATTCAGCCACACCCACACGTTTGCATATGATTCACGAATTTGGAATACGCTTCGGGGTCGCGCTCCAGATGTTCGACGATATCGGAAATCTAAAATCCAAACGGGAAAATGATCCTAAGCAATATGAGGACTTGAAATTAAAGCGTCCCTCTTGGATTTGGGCCGTCGCCGCGAAATATCTAGAGAAAGATGATTTCACAGCTTTTACGAAAGCCGTAGATCAACTTCCTGACTCAACGCCGTTGATGGATTGGCTAACACTCAATCCTTTGCTCACCCAATCGCGTATAGAAGCGACCCTCTATCTGGAAGATTGCTTAAGAAGATTGGAAGAGGGGGTAGAGGAATCCGCCTTTCGTCGTACTTTAACTAGCGTTGAGGAGATAGCCGAACAGCTGACGACTTCCTATGAGTGAAACAAAAACAAACATTGCTGTTATAGGAAGTGGATTCGGAGGCCTAGCCGCCGCCATCCGCTTACAAGCGGCCGGATGCCAGGTGACCATCTATGAGAAGCGAGACCTTCCGGGTGGTCGGGCATACGTTTTCCACGATAACGGTTTTACCTTCGATGCGGGCCCCACGGTAGTCACCGCTCCTGAATGCCTTGAAGAACTGTTCAAGCTATGTGGCCGACGCTTGGATAATTACGTTGATTTGGTTCCCATCACTCCGATGTATCGGCTCTACTGGGAAGATGGCGACCGTTTTGATTACACAAACGATCTGAAGAACACGATTAGCCAGATAGAAGAGCGATCTCTTGAGGACGCTAGAAACTACGAGCGATTTCTCGATTACAGCCGCCAGGTGTTTGAAGAAGGTTATGAAAAACTAGCCCATGTTCCCTTTTTGAATTGGGGCAGTATGATTCGGGCCTCGCCCCAGCTCTTGCGCCTTCAAGCCTATCGAACGGTCTACGGTATCGTGGGGAAGTACATTCGCGATCCGCACCTTCGCCAAGCGTTTAGTTTTCATTCGCTCTTGGTGGGGGGAAACCCATTTAGCGCGTCTTCGATATATACTTTAATTCACTATCTCGAACGCAAGTGGGGAGTTTACTTCCCCATGGGCGGCACTCACGCTTTGGTAAGAGCGCTGGTTAAGATTTTCGAAGAGAGTGGCGGGAAAATTGTCTACAACGCCGAAGTCACCGACATCGTAACCGACAACGGCAAAGTGACTGGCGTTAAAACCAAAGCCGACGACTTTGAAAAGTTTGATGCGGTCGTTAGCAATGCTGATGTCAATCGCACGTATGTAGACCTTTTAAAACGTGAGCCCCGAGTGGAAACCACGCGACGACGAATTGAGAAAATGAGCTACAGCCCTTCTCTCTTTGTCTTATACTTTGGAACGAACAAAAAATTCCCCCAACTCGCCCATCACAATATTATTTTCGGTAATCGTTACCGGGAACTCTTGGACGATATTTTCAAGAATGGCGTCCTTGCGGACGACTTCTCGATTTATCTGCATGTCCCCACTCATACCGATCCTTCGTTAGCCCCTGAAGGGTGTGAAGGTTTTTATGCGCTATCCCCCGTTCCCCACCTAGGGAAGTTAGCGATTGATTGGGCCCAGGAAGGCCCCAAATACGCCGATAAGATCTTAAGTTACTTAGAAAAGCACTACATGCCAGGGCTGAAAAGCAGCCTTGTGACTCAACGAATTTTTACTCCGCAAGATTTCAAGACGGAACTCAATGCCCATTTGGGATCCGCGTTTTCCCTCGAGCCTTTGCTCACCCAAAGTGCTTATTTCCGGGCACACAACCGCGACGCTTCGATTGGTGGTCTTTATCTCGTTGGCGCTGGGACTCACCCGGGCGCCGGAATTCCAGGAGTTGTGAATTCGGCCAAAGCTACGGCCTCTTTAGTATTGGAAGATTTCTTCCCCAAAACTCTCCTGGTTAGACCTTCGGTTGAGGTCACTCCCCAGGTCGAAAAGTCTTTAGCGCAATGCCGAGAGATGATTCGCGTGGGTTCCAAGAGTTTCTCTCTAGCTTCTAAACTTTTTGATTCGCAAACCCGAGACGCCGCGTGTTTTTTGTATGGGTGGTGTCGCTACTGCGATGATCAGATCGATTTAATCCAGGAGCCAGCCAGACAGCAGCAACGATTAACCTCTTTAGAAAAAACCACTGAGGCTGCTTTCCAAAATACGGAAGCTCCCGAGTCGCCAGTTTTTGTAGCGCTTCACCATATTGCCAAAGCCTATGGCATTCCTTCGTTATACGCGATGGAGTTACTCCAAGGGTTGGAGATGGATATTAAGCGGCAAACTTATCGAAATATTGATGAGCTTACGTTCTATGGCTACCGAGTCGCGGGCACTGTGGGGCTCATGATGTCTCATATTATGGGAGTCACCGATGAGCGGGCGCTCAAAAATGCGGCCGACATGGGAACGGCTATGCAGCTGACCAACATCGCTCGTGATGTAGTGGATGACGCCAATATGGGTCGAGTCTATTTGCCGCTCGATTGGCTGGAGAAGGCGCGCGTCCCGGCTTCGGAAATCGCTGAGATCAAATATCGAGATGGCATTGCTCGAGTGACCGCTCAATTGCTAGATGCTGCCGATGAGTTTTATCGGTCAGGGAATCAAGGGCTCAAGTACTTGCCGTGGCGAAGCGCGCTTGCCGTAGCCATGGCAAGTTCCGTTTACGCCAAGATCGGTGACCTGGTCAGAAAAAAGGGGCCCCGCGCTTGGGATAGAAGAACGGTGGTTCCCGCGTGGAGAAAGGTCTTGTCCCTTCTGCGAGGACTCTATCTGGTAGGACTAACCGTTCCTTACCGCATTCAAAACCGCCCGCGCCAAGTTTCCATCAATAGGCTTTGGCGCCACAACCGAATTGAGAGTCTCTAATGTCAACTTTACCCAATCGCTCTTTCTTGGAAGACACGTGGCTTTACCTTTGTCGCATCTCGAGTTTTGAAAAGGAGGACTGGAGCGTTTATTGCGCGTGGGTAGGCCTGATGATAGGGCTTCTTGCCGGAGTCTGCGGTTTTGTCTTCACAGGCTTTCTCAAAGGAGTGGTTTACCCCGCTTATGTTTGGAATGTGCCCTTCGGCACTTTCGTTTTTATCGTCGCTATCGCTTTCGATACGATCGGGCACCGCACGGTCTACAAGGAAGCGTTAAAGACCGGGGAGTCCCTAGTTCATCACATCACCATCGCTGCCGGCATCTCGAGCGTACTTCTCCTCTGCATGGCGTATTATCACCACGACTTATTAATGATTCCGGCTCTTTGTTTAGTGGGAATGTCGATTTTCTACAGCGTTATCGACGAAGCCATGCATTGGTTTCGCTATTCCGCGGGGAATTCAGACCGCATTGAAATGTGGAGCCACTTCTTCATCTTCGTGGGGCACACGATCATGATCGTCAGCTGGAGCTACTGGTTCTTACAAGGATATCCCGGAGTTGCGGAAACTTTGACCGCGATGGGACGATAACTATCTCTAATTTTCGCCATCCCAGTCCAAAACTTTGGGTACCC
>JBBQIT010000028.1:0-16806 GCA_038325205.1 Bdellovibrionota bacterium | reverse complement strand
CTTTCGATAGAGATCTTGCTCCCCACGCCAAAACGTTTCTCTCTCTGTACGAACTACGTAATCCATGGAACCTCCGTTTGAGGCCCACTATCGCAAATGACTTTTTTGGATTCTAGGTGGGGTTCGTGAAGCGCTCACCTATAGCTGTCCCATGCATCCGTCAGTAACATCGGATCACCCGGACAAATGCCCCATTTGCCATATGGATTTACAGAAAGTGGAAGACGGAACGTCGGATGGGTCAAACTCTTCGAAGGAAAGGAAGATCATTTTCTATCGAAACCCCATGAATCCCGATGTGACTTCACCGACTCCGGCGAAAGATCCCATGGGAATGGATTACATACCTGTCTATGCAGATGAAACTGCAGGAGGAATGTCTACCAACGTACCTGGAAGGTCTTCTTTTTTTCTTTCCCAGGACCGACAGCAACTCATCGGAGTTACGACGGCGAAAGTGGAGATACGATCCATCTCCTATGAAATTCGGGCTGACGGGAAAGTCGCATTTGATCCGGAACTTTTCACTGCCATCGAAGAATACCGGCAGGCAGCTCAATCTAGATCTCAGATGACAGATGAGAACCTGAGCCAGCAGTCGGATGACTTACTCGCCTCCTCCCGCACGAAGCTGAAATTGATGGGGTTAGGCGATGCGCAAATTAGAACTTTGGGATCGAGGGCGGCAAATCCCATGAATCTTCTTCTTCCGAAGGGAAATTTTTGGGTCTACGCCGAGGTTTACGAGTATGAAATGGCGGGACTTAAATCAGGCCAAGAGATCGAGGTCCAGGCGCCTTCCGTTCCAGGAGAAACATTTTCCGGGAAGATTTCAAGCATTAGTCCGGTGATCAATCCTGAAACCCGCACCGTACGGGTCCGTGCGATGGTACCCGATCCGAAGCAACTCCTGCGCCCGGATAGTTTCGTGAATGTGAAAATAAAAGTAGATCTAGGACGCATCCTTTCTGTCCCTGCCGATTCCGTGCTGCATTCCGGAGATCAGGACTTCGTCTTTTTGGTGAAAGACCAAGGCCACTTCGAGCCCCGAGCAGTCACGCTCGGGGCCAAAGCAAAGGACTTGTATGAGATCAAGAGTGGGCTCGCCGAGGGAGATACCGTCGCCACGGCTGCGAATTTTCTTATCGATTCTGAGTCGCGCTTGCGAGCCGCGGTACAAAAGGCTGTCACTCCACAAACTGATCCTAAGGAAAAGACAAAAAAATGATAGAGCGCCTTATAGAATGGAGTACCCGAAATAAGCTTCTTGTATTCATTTTCACGGGTATCGCTTTGGGAATTGCTTCTTGGGCTGTCAAACGCATCCCCCTAGACGCCATTCCCGATCTGTCCGACACGCAAGTCATTATTTACTCGAAATGGGATCGGAGTCCCGACATCATCGAGGATCAGGTTACCTATCCGATCATTTCGGCACTTTTGGGAGTCCCGAAGATTAAAGCCATTCGAGGTTCTTCAGACTTTGGCTACTCCTATGTCTATGTTATTTTCGAGGACGGGACCGACCTATACTGGGCAAGAAGCAGAGTACTAGAGTACCTGAGTAAGATTTTGCCGAAACTCCCCACTGACGTTAAGACCGAAATTGGACCAGATGCGACGAGTGTCGGTTGGGTGTATCAATACGCGTTGGTCGATGATTCCCATACTCTCAATCTCGCCGAACTCAGAAGTCTTCAGGACTGGCAGCTTAAGTTTCAATTGCAGGCCGTTCCTGGAGTTGCAGAAGTTGCCTCTATCGGCGGGTTCGTAAAACAGTATCAGATCAATATCGATCCCAATCGTTTGGTTTCCTATCGGGTCACCATCAATCAGCTAGTGAATGCCGTTCGCAATGGAAATACGGATACAGGGGGTCGAGTTCTTGAGTTTTCTGGCACCGAATACATGGTTCGAGGACGCGGCTATGTGAAGAACAAAGACGACATTGAGAAAATTGTTGTCGCGACGGATGCAAAAACCGGAGTTCCGATTCTAGTGAAGAATCTTGCCACGGTGGAGCTTGGACCGGACATGCGCAGGGGAGTTAGCGATCTCAATGGCATGGGAGACGCCGTGGGCGGCATCGTGGTGATGAGACAGGGCGAGAATGCCTTGAACGTGATTAATCTAGTTAAAAATCGTCTCGAAGAGCTAAAGCCCAGCCTTCCGAAAGGAGTGCGACTGGTTACGACATATGATCGATCCGATCTCATCTCCGGCGCCATTCACACTTTGAAGCATGAACTCATCGTTGAAATCATCATTGTAAGTCTAGTGATTCTGATTTTCCTGTGGCATATCCCATCCGCCACCATTCCCATCGTTACGATCCCCATCTCCGTATTTCTCGCGTTCATTCCCATGTATTTTATGGGGGTGACTACCAACATTATGTCTCTCGCTGGAATCGCCATCTCTATTGGGATATTAGTGGACGGGGCTATCGTAGAAGTCGAGAATGCTTATAAGCGACTAGAGGAATGGAATTCCGGAGGAAGAAAAGGGGACTTTCACTTCGTCCGACTCGAGGCTCTAAAACAGGTAGCTCCTTCCGTCTTTTTTTCCTTGCTGGTAATTGCCGTATCTTTTCTTCCGGTCTTTACGCTAGTCGATCAGGAAGGTCGACTCTTTCGGCCGCTTGCCATCTCAAAGACGCTTGCCATGGCGCTAGCCGCTATATTAGCCGTCACCCTAGATCCCGCGCTTCGAATGCTTTTTTCGAGGATGGATAATTTTACCTTTAAGCCTGCGTGGCTCGCAAAGGTAGCAAATCGTGTACTTGTCGGAACGTATTATCCGGAGGAAAGACATCCGATTAGCCGCAGGCTTTTTCAGATTTACGAACCGGTCGTGCACTTCGTGCTCAAGCATAGCAAGGCAACAATAATCGTCGCGGTCCTTCTTCTTCTTTCGACTATCCCCGCCTACCTTAAGTTGGGTTCGGAATTTATGCCTCCGCTAAACGAAGGCGCAATGTTGTATATGCCTACGGCCTTCCCTGGGATGTCGGTAGGAGAAGCGCAACGAATTCTTCAGGTTCAAGACAAGCTTCTCAAAGAATTTCCCGAGGTCCAAAGCGTATTTGGAAAGGCGGGGAGAGCTGATACTTCTACCGACCCAGCGCCGTTCTCCATGATGGAAACGACGGTAGTTCTAAAGCCTACCGATCAATGGCCCGAGATAACGCGTTGGTATTCGGGGATGCCTCACTTTTTCCACCCCCTATTTCGCTGGATTACACCCGCACACAGAACTTTCGATGAACTTCAAACCGCCATGAATGAAAAATTGAAGTTTGCCGGAATTCCTAACATCTGGACGATGCCCATCAAGAATCGCATTGATATGCTCGCGACGGGGATACGAACCCCTGTCGGCGTTAAAGTTCAAGGAGCCGACTTAAAAGTCATCCAAGAGATTAGCGAGCAGGTCGAAGGAGTCATTCGAACCATTCAGGGCACCAGAACTGTTTACGCTGAACGCACCGCCGATGGCTACTATCTCGATTTCATCTTGAATCGTGACGAACTGGCTCGTTACGGAATTTCGGTAAATGATGCCCAAATGACTATCAGCTCCGCCGTCGGTGGCGAGAACATCTCGACCACGATTGAAGGAAGGGAGCGCTACCCAATCAATGTTCGCTACTCCAGAGAGTTTCGAGATGACATCGAATCTCTTAAGCGAGTGCTCGTACCCACTCCCTCGGGGGCCCAAATTCCAATGGCGCAAATTGCGGAGATTAAAAGGGTGCAAGGGCCTTCGATGATCCGAGATGAGAACGGGATTCCTACAGGGTACATTTACGTCGATGTGACCGACCGTGATATCGGCAGTTACGTCAATGAAGCGAAACGGATCGTACGGGAAAAGGTTAAGCTCCCCGCAGGGTACAATCTCCTTTGGAGTGGGCAGTTCGAAAATATGATTCGTGTAAAGGAACGGCTGAAGATCGTTCTTCCGCTTACGTTGTTTTTGATTGCTCTGCTCCTTTACATGAACACGAAATCCATAGTGAAGACAGGCATCGTAATGTTGGCGGTTCCGTTCTCATTAGTAGGTAGCGTATGGCTACTTTATTTGTTGAACTATCATATTTCGATAGCTGTCTGGGTGGGAATGATAGCACTTATGGGACTGGACGCTGAGACAGGTGTGTTCATGCTCCTCTATTTGGACATGGCCTACGAGGAACGAGTAAAAGCGGGCACGATGAAGAATCTGACGGATCTTCACGAAGCGATAATCCATGGCGCGGTCAAAAGAATTCGTCCTAAAATGATGACCGTGATGGCGGCATTCATGGGACTGCTTCCCATTATGTGGTCTTCGGGGGCGGGTGGCGATGTCATGCGGCGAATCGCGGCTCCCATGGTGGGAGGGCTGGTGACAAGTTTCCTATTAGAGTTGGTGGTATATCCCGTGATCTATAAGTTTTGGAGAGGACGGGAATTAAAGCCTGCTGATCAAGCTCTCAGCGAACTTGGTCGCTGATAGGATGTCTAGATATCCCTCTCCCTGGCTTCGGTGAACTGCAGTGCAGATGGCCCAAGTTAGTTCGGATCCATGCGCGTTAGAGAATTTGCGTCGGCATCGACGTACCATATTTTCCCGTCAGGACTGATCGTAATTCCCATGATACTCGATGCCGGGGTATCTACTCGATCCAGTGCGTTGCCAGTTTGAAGGTCATAGGAAACGATTTCACCATTTGCATTATCAGAAACAAAGAGCTTGCCGTCATGAATTGCAATTCCGGAAGGTCGAGTCAGTCCAACGGAAACAAATGTCTCAATCTTTTCTCCTCGGTATTCGCTGTATTCAGCGAGGGGCTCTGAATTGTCAGTGAGTCTTTTATAGAAGGTTCCAGACGTGGTAAGAACGCGCTGAATTCGACTTCCGCCCGTATCCGCGATGTAGAGCCATCCCGTCGATGAATCGAGGACCATGTCGCTAGCAATCCCAGCGACTCGGGTGACCTTTGCTTCTGGATATCGACGAACGTGTCCATCCGAGTGGTTGTCTTCGCCGGGAAGGTGTGGCTTGTTAAAGTCGTAATAAACAAGTTGCCCATGGTATCCGTCGAACACCCAGTAGCTGTTATCCCGATCGTGAGCAATCCCCATGCAGTTTGGGCTTTCATGTAGCATGTCGATATGACTTCCGAGCAGAGCGTTGTTTCCCTGATTCACTTCGGCATAGATATTTAAGTCCGATGGCCAGAGAGTTGGCCCCATAAAACCCGCGTCTCCATAGCCTTCTTGGCACGTCGCAAAGGAATGATTCGAACCAAAAGCGATAGAACTTACTTTAGACGCAAAATGATTATGATAGTAGTCCTGTCGTTTATCGGAGGTTTGGTTTGAAGTTCCCGCGTTAAGGAAAGTAACGGTTCCCTCGAATCCGAGATTTACTACCCACACCTCGTTAGGGTGATCGGGATTAAACTCGACTCCCCGAGGAATATCTAACCCGTCCCGCGCGCTTCCGATTTGCGTGAATGTCTGAAAGGCTCCAAACTCGGACACCGTTTGACCGTCGATGCCCCCAAACGATTGTCCCCAAGCTACTGAAATTAGCACCAGTAGATAGATTCTAATGGAACTCACCTTCGCCTCCTGATTATTTGGGTTTCCTCATTCTAATTTTACAGCCAACCGCGCACTAAGAACCAAATTAATTTCTTCTTAATATTCCTTAGCACCGTTGGAAATCCAATTCACGATCACGCTGATTTGGTCGGAGCTCAAAGATTGAACGCCTGAGTTGGGAGGTGGCATGCGCTTTTTGTCGGTACGTCGAACGGCGATGACTAGATCGCTTTCGTCTGGGTTTCCGGGCAGTACAATCCCTAGTGGAGAATTTAGCAGATCATCAAGCGTGTTCAGAGGTACGCGTTTTCCAGGATTTCCGGGGGAGTGACAGGCGATGCAGTAGGGAACTAAGACCAAATCGTGAATGGATGCAAAAGCGGGTAATAGCATTGGAGGCGGCGGTGTTGGTTTGTCACCAAATTCAGGCGCTCCTTCGGAAATCCAGTCGAGTAACATTTTCTTTTGTCGCGGGGAGAGCGGGGCGCCCAGCGGCATTAGATCCGAACTGACTTCATTCTGGATCTGCGGCATTTTTTTCAGTACATCCGCATAACATCCACAAGTGAACCCGCCAGAATTACCGTGGCACGAAGCACATCGGGGCCCAAGGACCTGGTCGTGAATCGTAGCAAAGGAAAGTTGGGACGAACTTGCAGGCGAGCCCCTATCGTGCACGTAATTACATCCTGCAAGTCCGCCAACTAAGGAGATGAATCCAAGGAATAAAAGTATCCCGCGCACTTGTTTGTTATGGATTGACGATCGCCGCTGATTGAACGACCCCGCTCGTGTCCTCTACGATACGCAACGTATCTTTGCTTGAGCTTGATGTTATTTCAGCTACCGCCATCACCATGCCATCTTTCACCATCGATGATTGCGAAAGGGTAAGGCCGGCCATGTCCTTGTCGAAAGGTACCAGTTCGGGATGTGTTTCTACGTTATCAAGAAGATAGTGCATCGCATCTTCTCCTAACTCGTGGGCGTCGGCATCCGGCCAAATCGGAGGATTATTGGCGATGGCTCCGTCGACGAGTGTATAGCTAGTCATCTGACCAAGAATATTCATCGTAAGTTCGACGGCTCGCGCGGTTTTGTCCACTCCTGGAATTTGGCGTAGTACCACAGTGAACGTGGGGGTATTCGCATCGGCCTGAACCGTCATGTTTTGAAATGCAGTTTGAAACGCTTCCTCTAGCTTTCCTTGTCCTACAAGTTTTTCCATCGCATGAATCGCATAGTGGGCGGCTGTGGAATTGTTCATTGCGTAAGAAGCGGGAGCCATACCTAAGCACATTGCTATCGCTGCCAGTCCAATAAATTTCATAATAAATACCTCCTAAATGGGTTTTTGCCGGTGAAAGACTCAGTTCTTTGAGATTACGCCCGTCTATAAGCATGAGGATTAAGTCGACAGAAAACATTTAACAGGTGATCTCTGACTTTAACCGTAGCTTAATTCGCTCGCTCAGCCTCATTAAGAAGTTCTTAAATGCAGCTTTAACGCGGAACGGCATGCCAATTAGTACTAACGAGTTGTTTTGGGGGCGTTCGTTGGTTACAAAGTGATGTGGACTTGAAGCTAAAATTCGCGGTAGCTATTTCGGCGATTCTTTCGGTGTTGCTCTCCGGGTTTTGCGGAATCGTCTACCTTCAGGTCAAGCATCGACTAATTGATTCGGCCAGGGAGGCTCTGAACGAGCATGTCGAGCATGAAATTCGCCACCTCACCTTTTATAAGAATGACGAGCAGGCGCATTCCAGTACTTTGACCGACAAGGAAATCTTCTATTCCATTTGGAAAGACAAAGTGCTTGTGAAGAGTAACTTTCCGGCCCACGCTCCGATCAGCCTTTCGTCGGGAATAAAGTCTGGCATTTCGAATGGAATCCTCGTTAAGTATTTGACTCAATCAGTGGGCTCAAGTGAAATCAAGGTCCTCGCTTACTCCGATCTTCAATCGACCAATCGGTATCTTTCGACATTGCGGACCGTTCTTGTTATCGGTTGGGTGCTCTCGATTATTTTGCTGTGTCCCTTGAGTTGGCTGATTACTAGGTTTCTTCTTCGGCCCTTTAATGAATTGGCCGCGCAGACACAACAACTGGATGCACGAAGTCTAACCTTTCGCTTTAAGGAGCCCGCTAAATTAGATGAGTTCGGTCGTCTGGTCCGAAGTTTCAATTCACTACTCACGCGTCTGGAAGAATCATTCCGGCAGATACGGCGATTTGCGGCAAATGCATCACATGAGTTTCGTACACCACTGACTGTGATTCGTGGTGAGGCCGAACTGATGCTTCGCAAAAACAGAACGCTGGAAGAATACCAAACCTCACTTGGCAAAATCTTAGCTCAAACGACCTTTTTGCAAAGAACGATGAACGGTCTTCTTTTTCTATCTGACGTCGAGCGACTTGAGAAAGAAAATGAAAAAGTATCGATCAGAATTGATAACCTCGTATCGGGAATTGTTGAAGCCTTAAGCTCAACGCCCGAAACCGCTTTGAAGAAAGTAGTCGTATCCGGTGATGCGGCCATTTATGTGGGACACCAAGAGCTACTAAGCTGCATCCTTTCTAACCTCATTGAAAACGCCGCAAAGTTTTCGCGAAATCAAATCTGGATCGAATGGAAAAAAAATGGGTCCGAACTCAGGTTTAGTATCGAAGATGATGGAGATGGAATTCCAAGTAATCAACGAGATAAAATGTTTGAACCGCTTTCAAGAGGGTACCACCCCTCACCGGTGAAAGGGCACGGACTTGGTCTGGCAATTGTCAAAACCTGCGTCGATTCACTCGCCGGGCAGATCATACTGGGTGAATCGGCATACGGAGGTCTGTCAGTTCGCATAAACTTGATGGATCGAGCCGAATCGAGATTCTCTGGCTAGAAGAAAAGATCTAGATCGAAATGGTATCATCTGTCGTGATCAATTCTCGATTTTCTAAGGTGCTTTGGAAAGTTAAGCCAGAACCCCGAATGGTTCTAAGCCAGCTATCATGATTGATCTCTGAGAGCTTTTTGCGAAGGTGATTTACGTGAACATCTATATAGTTTGTCTGTGATTCGTTCGTAAAACCCCATACTGAATGGAGCAGTTCCCGTCTCGTGAACACTCTACCGGGATCACTCATAAGATGACGGCAGAGCGCAAATTCCTTTGGTGTGAGAGTAACCTTTTTGTCAGGACAGGAAAGAGTGAAATGGTCCGGATCGAGAATCAAGTCTTCATAGCGGAGCTTTTGGGGGAGCGCGGTTGGACGGCGCAATAGTGCGCGTATCCGACTGGTCAGCTCCTCAAAAGCAAAAGGCTTCGTCAGATAATCATCGCACCCCTTTCGAAAGAGTTTAATTTTCTCGTCTAAGCCGCCTATGGCCGTTAGGACCAAAACCGCCGGATGGTCGGGTTTTTGATTCAAGTAATCTAGAATAAATTCACCGGGAACATCAGGAAGCGTCAGATCTAAGAGGATCAGATTCCAATATTCATCCGCTCGAGCTAATGCCTCACGCCCCGTGCTAGCAACGGTGACGTCGAACCCTTCTTCAGTTAGACCACGTCGTAGAAGATCCGCTACGTCATTCGCATCTTCGATTATAAGTATTTTGGGATTTGGCATACCGGCACGTCTCAGCCCAACTAACACTATGCGCTATGCATCATTCAAGAACTTCTAAAATCTTGGCGGGGTTTATAGCCACTACGGGCTTATTTAGTCTATTTTAGACAATCTTAACGTGATTCTCCTCATCAACTGTCGTGAGATCAACTTAAGTGCAGATGGAATGGGGTAAGGGGCGATGAGTATGAGATTTTCGATATCCAATTTGTCGTTTAATGCAACGCGCTCGATAGATGCGGGGACAGCAAGCCGTCCACGATCCCGGCGATTCCAGAGATTGACCGTTCGCCGAGTGGTAGGGGCTCTTTTTCTGAGCTGTGCCCTTTATGGAAATTTGCTTTCTGCGGCACAATTGACCTACGGAAAATACTTTGGTTCCATTCAGATGGATGGGAGCGACCAGCAGATTGCCGTGTCGCTGGATGCATTTATCACGCAAAAAGATGACCCGACTCAGTTTCCGCAGCTCAATATTATTCTTCGGAGTAATCTCGGCGGGTATCAAAGTTCTGAATACGTCGCATTTCACTATTACGATCCGCCTTTCAATTTTGAGCAGAGTATTTTGCAACTTGATGCTCCCGATAACGACCTGACGGCGACGCTTCAGTTAACGACTACGGACACTGAGGCGATCTTAGAAGGTCCCGTTGTCTATCGGCCTTCTCAAAAAAGAGGCAAAATTCGGGTTGTTATGGCGGTGGACAATGTTCACGGTCGTCGAAAGACTTTATCCGTCGATACCGCTTTTCCTTTCCTATCTAAATTGAGCGGGGAATATTTCGGTACCTGTGGAAAGTACAAGGCAGACTTGCAGATCGAAACGGGAAGAGGAGTGGCGCACGACTCATCGGGTTTTAGCGCACTCAGCGACTACGCCATTACGGGGCGCCTGGGATACGAGGATGAAACCATGTGCCCTAGTACTTCGGTTGGCCTTCCCTCTCCTCTTTATTGCCTCATGCATCCGTATTCTAGCGGGATCTATTATCTCTTCGATAATAAACTGACCCTGCTTGGAGCCCATTCCTCTATTGATTGTGATCGCGAAGGCGATCGCCTGACTTGCGTTCACCAATCGCTCGCGGGAACTGAAAACTGCACGCTAACGAAAAAAATGGAGTCAGTTTCTCCTCCCGTTCAATATCCAAGGCAGTTTTATTTGCCCCTAACCTCAGAACAAAAAAAACCTTTACCGGACCCTTTTCCACCAGCGAACACCGACATTCTTCGAGCTTTAGGTGGAAGCTTCTACGGTTTTCTTCACCACGAAAATCGAGATCAATACCAGTTGATACAAATGAACGTCCTAGCAACCACTTCGACTGAGAATCCTCACGTTCAAAATGCACCGATGATAACAGCGACGGTCTCGGCTTTATTCGGATCTACTTGGGATGCGAGTCCGCTATTCACTACGGCTTTCTCGGGAAGAATATTCTATTTGAACACAGGGTTTATGTTGGAAAATCCTGACCAGGACACCTTTCTTGTGGTCGATGATTGGCGGCAAGGCTACTTGCGGGGTGAATGGTATTCGAGGGCTTTTGGACGAGTGGGAACTTTCGAATTTCAGAAGGATATAGAGGCACCGGTACCATCGAAGTTGAAAATGGTTCCACGCTTTGATGGTCAATATGTAGGCCCTGTTGATTCAGATCCCACATTGAATTACGCGTGGCGGCTCCAACTAACCGTACCTTCTCAGGTCGCTCCGAAACACGAAAACTCAATGCATTTCTTAAGCAAGTTTCAAATGAAAGGCGGAATTACCGTCGCGGAATTTGCCGAGAGTGCCGCTTTTGATATGTACACCGGAAGCATCAGTTCTCTGTTTAGTGATCATGATGGACTCAGGCTGATCGGGGGGGACGTAATCTCAGATTCCAAGCTACGCTTAGTCTGGACGTCGGCACCAATACCGGGAGCCCTCATGTGGCAATACGACCCGCAAACTTATCAGAAAGTTCCTACTCACCAATGGGGTATACCTTTATGGACAATGGAATAACTCGACGTGGCTTTGTTTACGGATTGGGAGGCCTTATGTCGCTGCCGCTTTTCTCGAAGGGAGATACGAGTAAGTTGGGCGCCATCGCAAAAATGGGTAAGGATAATCCTCCTCCACCGAGTAATCCAAATTACGTACCGGTAAGAGCGCCCGGAATCCCAACATTAGGATATGTCATAAGCGGGGGGGTCAAAGAATTTCGATTAGTCGCAGAACCGGTTACGATCCAATTTCCCGATATGAGTGATGGAATGGGAATGAAGAATCGTCCAATTTACGCATGGGGATACAACGGCACGTCGATAGGGCCCACGATAGAAGTTGTTGAGGGTGATAGGGTGCGAATTCTCGTCACCAATAATCTCCCCGAGCCCACTACAGTACACTGGCACGGACTTGAGATACCCATCGAAATGGATGGCGTCCCCATGTTCTCGCAAGATCCCATAGAGCCGGGAAGTACGTTTACCTATGAATTTACCCTAAATCAGTCGGGGACCTATTTTTACCATTCCCATTACATGACGGCGAAACAAGTCGGGTTGGGTCTCATGGGATTTTTTATCATCCATCCTAAAAATCCTGCTCCCTCCCAAATTGTGGATAAGGACTACGCTTATTTTCTACATACTTGGAAAATCAATCCGGGGAGCCCTATTCCCGATACTCTAGAAATGACGGAGTTTAATTACTTTACGATGAATGGAAGGGTCGGGGGAGGCGTTGGTGATTGGAAGCTACCGCCAATGAGCGCTAAAATCGGAGAAAGAGTGCGCATTCGCGTGACTAACTTAAGTATGCTTAGCCACCCTATTCATTTGCATGGACATTCATTCAAAATCACGGACTGGGGAGCGGGATTCTTGCCTGAGAGCCAACAGATTAAAGCAAATACGGTTAGCGTGAGTTCTGCAGAAGTTAGGGCGGTGGAGTTTACAGCAGCAAGAAGAGGCAAATGGATGTTTCACTGCCATTTTACCCACCACACCATGAATGACATGCATCGATTTCCACTACCCGGGGATCCCTCAATGAATGCAGAGGGAATGGCGATGATGGACATGGGCGGTATGTCGACTTGGATTGAAATAACTTAGCAGTCCTCAACTAACAAAAAGGAGAAAAAGACCATGGTTAAGAATCTAGTTCCCATAGCAGTTGTTGCGCTACTGTTCATTTTATTTCCTGAAACGGTGCGAGCCGATAATACGTTTACCCAAGAGCAGATGGTTCATATGACCCAGTTGGCATTAGTGGACTACACCGCTATTCAGCCAGACATGGCGAAATCCATCTCTGGTTTCAAGATAACAACCGCAGCTCCCAATGCTAAAGTAATTATCTATATGAGCGCCGACGGAATGAATATGACTGCTAACTATCTGTGTGTGCCGCAAGACGCGGATTTTGGCTGTCACTTTCAAAATTGAATTAGCCTTTGGTGGACCGCCGGAGGTAAACACAACCGGCGGTCCGCTGAATAGGAGATACGATGGTCATGATTTACCGCCTCTTCAAGGCGATGTTGATAACCATGTTGCTTTCGGCGAGCGTTTTCGCGGACAATTCGGGCTCAATCTTTGATTTCGTTTTGACGAAATATCCGCGACTGCAGCCTCAGTGCGAGGCAACCGCCAAATCCCTTGCAGAAACGTTCTCTCAAAAGACCGGACTCCAGGTTTTTAAGACGGAATGTAAACAGTACGATCAAACGAATGATACGATTACGATCTGGTATGCGGCTCCCGAGAGGATGCCGTTCATATCAACCGACAGCATCAGAGTTGTTTCTACTGGGTTCTACGCCAGTCAAACCAGTTGTGAACAGGATCTCCAAAATCAAACCGATCTATTCCGAAGGGAAACGAACCTGTCTCCCTTCCTCGCGTATTGTTTTAAAGACCAAAGCGGAGGCTCTCACGCGTTTAGTTCTCGTATCGATGCTCTGGGTCCGGCGGCTAAGTTTCCTTACTCCTATTCCGGACTAGTCTACGGTTCTCCAGTAGAAAGTGAGACCGCTATCGTTGCTGAGTTAAAAAACTCACTCTCTCGTTTAGGGTTCGAGGTAAGTCTCGCGGCCATCGGCAATACCTTCGCGGACGGTACTTCTTATGAACTGGCAATTCGTTACTACTCCAAATTTTCTGCAGATGGTTCATTTGACCTAAGATCCTTCGGTTCTGAAAGTTCTCAAGTATGCTTGCAACAGGAGGCGGAATTAAGAAACGCACTTCATTCAGCGGACATTTCCGCAGCGACCTCATTCTGTGTATACGACCGTGCGATCAACCGAACTAGTCTTGAAAGTTTGCTCACAAGAGTAGAGCCTTGGTTTCGAGAAGAGAATGTGGCCGGCACCTATCCTAGCTTTTCGGCATGCGAGCTGGATAAGACGCGTGTCGTCGATTTTTATCGTAACAGTCTCGGAAAAGATCCTTTTGGGGCCATTTGCGTGAACGATCTCTTCGCTCCTACCTATCGGATGCGAGTGCTGAGTAAGTGCACTCCCGACAATGTCACACCTGCGTGCGAGCTAGGGACGGACTGGAGTGATCCTTTTCCTGGCTTAATTCCTGGTACTGGGGAACCTCAATAGGCCAACTTGGGATATTGAATTAATTACTTTGGGATGTATGAAATACTTATCGCTTTGGTTCATTCTCTTTGCTTTTAACGCCAGTGTATTTGGCCACGCGGGGCATGGTCATGACAAAGCGCTCGTGGCTAAATTAAAATCGAGTGGCAACCCAAGGTTCGCCGAAATTAACAAGAGCTATCTTGAGAAGGTTCGTCCAATCTTTGAAAAGAAATGCTTCGACTGCCACAGCGACAAGACCCGCTACCCCTGGTACTACCGCGTACCTGGATTTCATCAGTATATGTCCGGCGACGTAGAAGAAGGACGTGAGCATATCGATATGTCTGGTGACTTTCCTTTCCGGGGACACGGCACCCCTCGCGAAGACTTAGTCGCAATTGCAAAGGTCGCGAGTGAGCAAACTATGCCACCGACCTGCTACTGCCTGCTGCATAAGGCTCGCCTAACTTCGGCTGAGACCAGCGCGATCGTCGAGTGGGCAAATAATGGAATCAGAACTCTAGATAACTCGAACGAACGGCCAATGGGACTCAAGTTTACTCGATAAAGTCGGCTACGCTGACGTCTCCCAAACTAGAAGAGACATAGATGAGTCAATGGTGTTCGTTTGTCCCCAGCTTAATTCGCCGCGCTTGAAGCCGATCTTGTGGGTTCCACCTTCAGCATGGGATTCTGTCCTCCCGAGGCTGCTTGAACCGCGTTTGGAAAGTGATTAAGTTTCCGGTTCGGTTGCTGAAGCAAGGTGCCCATTGGCGCACCCGACATTGACTTAAAAAATTGTCTAGCGTTTCCTTACCCTCGAACCTGTTTCCTGGGGGGGAAATGAAGTTTATCGTACTACTGTTTGCACTCCTTGCAGTGCCTATAGCGCATGGCGCTGAAGGCTCGTTAGAAAGTCACTTTCTTCTTCCCACGGCTAAGTGCGAAGTCGAAGAGAATGAAAGAACGGAGACAAGTCCTCAATCGCCACCTCTGAATGTCGACGATCCCGGCACTCCCGGCTGTAATAAATGGGAGATAAATGTTACTGCGGACGGCGATGTCACGGGACCTGAGAAAGACTGGGAACTACCACTTCTTGATGTTAACTACGGGATCGGTGATAACGTTCAACTCAAGTACGAGGTCCCCATCGTGAACCGCCAGGTCGGTGGGGGGTCCACCTCAACCGTCGGTGAATCTAAGGCCGGTATCAAGTATATGTTCTACGATAACGATCAGAGCAAAGTCTCTGTCGCGATCTACCCGCAAATGAGTTTCGCGCTCGGATCACGGGTGGTTCAAAAGGGGCTAACCAGCCCAGGTTCCGTTATCGTGCTTCCCGTTCTCTTGGCGATGAAGATAGGTTCCACGCCTTTGGGAGCCATTAATCTCACTGCTAATCTGGGATATCACCTCTCATCTAAAGCTGACACCGCGAGTTTTATTTCGGCCGCCGTTGGTGTCGGCATGCCGATTCATCGTCGCATCGCTCTGATGGGTGAACTCGAAACAGAACAAGCCATTGCCCTCGACGCGATTGGAGTTCGCGGTCAGATACTCAAAGCCAATATCGGATTTTTGGGCGCCGTAAGCCAAACGTTTTCGCTCTTTGCCTCGCTAGGCCACAGTCTTTACTCGTCGGATCTTATGGGTCACACTTACTTGCTAGTGGGCGTACGTATTTTGGCGGGCTGATGGTTTTGACCGATTTAATTTCCTGGGAAAGGAACTACCGATGAGTAGCACGACGATCGAAAAAAATTTGAGCAAAGTTCCCGAGCTCACACTCATTTTCTGGATCATTAAAATTGCGGCGACGACCTTAGGAGAGACTGCAGGCGACGCGGTCTCCATGTCGATGAATCTGGGCTATCTCATCGGTACGGCAATCTTTGCCTCGATCTTTATCGTTGCCGTCATTATCCAAATAAAAGCTCCGCGTTTCCATCCCGTAATCTATTGGTTTACGATCATCGCCACCACTACTGTCGGGACAACGCTTGCCGACTTCGCCGACAGATCCCTGGGTATTGGCTACGTGGGCGGGACCACACTACTCTTTACGCTTTTGTTACTATCGCTTGCGACTTGGCATCGTGTTCTCGGTTCAGTCTCCATCGATACCGTCAGCAACCCGAAATCTGAAATCTTCTATTGGGTCACGATCATGTTTTCCCAAACTCTGGGAACTGCCTGCGGTGATTGGACAGCAGATACGGCGGGGTTCGGATACGGAGGCGGAGCCATTCTTTTCATTGCTCTGCTTGCTGTGGTCGCAGCCCTTTACTATTGGACACGAGTTTCAAGGACCTTCCTCTTTTGGGCCGCATTTATTTTGACGAGGCCCTTGGGTGCTGTCGTTGGTGATTTCCTGGATAAGCCGATCACTTCAGGAGGCTTGGCACTAAGTCGTTTTTCCGCATCTGCCGCACTGTTTGTTTTCATCGTGGGCTGCCTCTTTATTTTTCCCCATCGAGCGGCAGAGAGAGCTCACTAATCGCGCCAGGCAAGTGGTGGAGATCCAGAAATGTCGCGTGTTTTGCGGTGTTCCTATGTTTGCCATAGGCGCTAGGGGGCGACTACGTCTGCACAGTCAATTTCGGCAACGGTACTATCTTTTGGTACCGATCTCCTTGTGCCTCTCTCGCCGATCTTCTTTTTCAAACGCGCGACGCCGGATGGCTGGGGGCCTCTCGTTTTTGGGAAATTTTGGGAAGGTATTCTTCAAAAACAGTCGAAAATCATCAAAAGTAATCAAGAACGCAAATCCTGCTAAGTTTTTATTTTAATTCGAAATAGTTCTTCTTTCGCACACTTGCAAAAAGTTCAAAAAACGGTCCTTTTAGTTTTCTAATCTGGGGGTTGCCGGTTCAATCCCGGCTGGGCCCATACTCGTCGCTTTTCTCCTGACTCCGCGTCGCTACTCCTCGTTGTCGCTGCGACGTACAGGAAGTACGCCTCCGCTCCGCCTCGTCGCGCTCCTTGATT